>NZ_JRMW01000037.1:0-111691 GCF_000758765.1 Anaerococcus lactolyticus S7-1-13 | reverse complement strand
TGAAATCAAAATCTCACACCTAAGAAATAAGTTACGCAAGCGGAAAGGAGCAAGTGCACACATGGAAGATAAAATAATAAATCAAATCCTAAACCCAGAAAACATGCACCAAGCCAAAGTAAAAGTCATCTCCAACAAAGGAACAGCAGGAACAGATGGAATAAGTGTAAAAGAAATAGATGAATACATCAAAGCTAACTGGGCAAGGATAAGACAAGAAATAATCGAAAGACGCTACAAACCACAGCCGGTAGTCCGAGTAGAAATCCCAAAATCAAACGGAGGAAAAAGAAAACTAGGAATACCAACAGTAATGGACAGAATAATCCAACAAGCAATCGTACAAGTACTAACCCCGATAATAGACAAAAGATTTTCTGAAACAAGCTATGGCTTCAGACCAGGAAGAAACTGTCAAATGGCAATAACCAAAAGCCTAGAATACTTAAATGATGGATTCGAATGGGTAGTAGACATAGACCTAGAAAAATTCTTCGACAAAGTGCCACAAGATAAACTAATGAGCATAGTCCATGAGCATATCAAAGCACCAGATACAGAATCACTAATCAGAAAATACCTAAAAGCGGGAATAATGAACAAAGGCGCATACGAAAAAAGTGAAATAGGAACCCCACAAGGTAGAAACCTATCACCACTACTAAGCAACATCATGCTAGACAAACTAGACAAAGAACTAGAAGCAAGAAAACTTAGGTATACAAGATATGCAGACGATTGTTTAATATTTGTAAAAAGTAAAGCAGCAGCCACAAGAGTAATGCACTCAATAACAAGATTCATAGAAAATAAACTAGGATTAAAAGTAAATGCAGAAAAAAGCAAAATAACAAGACCAAACAAAATAAAATATCTTGGATTTGGCTACTGGAAAGACAACAAAACAAATCAATGGAAAGCACGAGTCCATGAAACATCATTTAAAAGATTCAAAGATAAAATAAAGACTCTAACCACAAGAAAATGGTCAGTTTCTTTTGATTACAGAATAAAGAAAATAAATGAAGTAACAAGAGGTTGGATAAACTACTTTAAAATAGCAAGCATGAAAAGTAAACTAAAAGCTTTCAGCGAGCATTTAAGAACCAGACTAAGAATAATATGTTGGAAAATGTGGAAAGTACCAAAGAAAAGACAATGGGCGTTAAGAAAAATGGGAGTAGTAAAAGACCTAGCAAGATTAACATCCTATTGTGGAAACAGATACTACTTTGTAGCAACAAAAACCTGCTTAGTAAGAGCAATCACAAAAGAAAGATTAAGTAAAACAAGCTTAATTGACCCTTATGACTACTACATAAGCAGGACATGTGTAAATTAAATTGAACCGCCGTATGCCGAACGGCACGTACGGTGGTGTGAAAGGGGCTAGATCTTAGCCCCTATTCGATTATTTATACATATTTAGTTTTTTCAAAAGTTCATCTATTTGATCAACAATTTGGCCGATGAAGGCTATTGCGTCTTCTATTGGTTTTGTACTTGTCATGTCTACGCCAGCTGCTTTTGCTAAGTCTATTGGGCCCATGGATCCGCCTAGTTTTAGGACTTCTAGCCACTGTTTTCTGTCTTCTTCTGTGCCGTGGACTATTTTTTCTGAGATGGCTGTACCTATTGTAAGACCTGCTTGGTAGGTGAAGGAATATAGTCCCATGTAGTAGTGTGGTTGTCTCATCCAGGTGAGTTCTGCTCCTTCATTTAAGATTACAGCGTCGCCCCAGAATTTTTCTAGTTTTTCTTTGAAGATTTGATTGAAATCTGCTGCTGAGAGGCTTTCGCCTTTTTCGACTCTCCTATATACTTCTCTTTGGAAGGCTGCTTCGAGGTAGTGGGTTACAAAGTTGTGGTAGTAGGTTTTGCCGATCATTGTTGATAGGACCCAAAGTTTTTCCCTGTCATCTTTGGCTTTTTTCAATAGATATCTTTCCATGGTGATTTCGTTGGCTGTTGATGGAGCTTCGACGAAGTACATGGACATATCGCATGAGAGGGCGTTTTGGTTAGCGTTTGACAAGATGCCTTGGCCGGCGTGGCCTAGTTCGTGGGCAAGGGTCATGACTTGGCTCATGGAATGGTTGTAGGTTGTCATGATGAATGGGTGGGATGGGTAAGGTGAGGAGCAGAAGGCGCCAGTTCTCTTACCAATATTTTGTGAATAGTCTATCCACCTGTCAGCAAAGGCTTGTTTCATGTAGCCGATATAGTTTTCTCCGAGTGGAGATAGGCCGTCAACTATATAGTCTCTTGCTTCTTCTATGGAAACTTGTGGTTCATAGTCTGGGTCAATGGATAGTTTTAAATCAGCGTAGGTCATTTCGTCTAGGCCGTAGTGGTTTTTGATGATGGTCGCATATTTTCTCATAATTGGGGCAAGTTTTTCCATAATTATGTCAATATGGTTTTCGTAAATATCAAAATCTACGTCTTGGCGAGCTAGTAAATAGTGAAATACTGAGTCATAGCCACGTAAATCTGCCATTATCTTTTCGTTTTGGATAAGGTTGTTATAAACAGAAGCATCTGCATTTTGGTAAGCTCCTAAAACCTTGTGGTAGTCAGCAAAGGCCTTTCTTCTTAGTTCTGTGTCAGTTTCACCTTCTAGAAATTCTTCGAAAGTGTTGTGGTTAAGGACAACTTCCTTGCCATTGTGGTTGATATTTTCAAATTTCATATCTCCATATCTCATGTCATTGTAGTTGGTATATGGAGCGTCAAAGGTAGGTGCAAGGGCAGCTAGGGCTGCTTCGGTCTTTTCATCTAGTAAATATTTTGCCTTGTCTTTTACTCTTTGGAGGTAGTAGGCATAACCAGGGTGGTTTTTGATAACTTCATCTAGAATCTTGCTGTCAACTTTGACAAGGGCAGATTCGTAGAAAGAAAGATTTGCAAAAATCTTTGCAGCCTCGCTACCAAACTTAGCATCTCTTTTAGCCATGGCATCGTCTGTGGCATCTGTTTCCTTAGAAATACCTGAAAAAGTACCAAGGCCATCAGTTAAAGAAATTATATCTGAATAGGCTTCAAGAGAATTATAAACATCCTCGCTTGTCTCAAGTTTAGCATATTTTTCTTTAAAATCAGAAGCCATTCTGGCTAATTTTTCAATATCAGCATAAAAAGCTTCATCAGAAGCGTAAAGGTCTTCAATGGCCCAAGTTTCTTTTGGGTCAACATCACATCTTTTTTTCATTTTTTCCTCCTTAATGGTAATAAAATTTTTGTTAGCAAAAATTTTATGGTCTACACAATATATCAAGCAACGAAAGTTGCGAAGATAGATTGACGTAGAACCTTATGTAACTTTTTAGAATCGATGCGGTGAAAAGGAGCATTGATTCTAAAAAGATTACTTTCCTTACAAAATTCACTTAGTGAATTTTGAATAAAATTTTCACTAAAACATCAGCCCTCCCTGCAATCTGATTTCATCAAATCGGGATAGGGCTTCAGTTTGCAAAGTTTTTACGGTTTTCAAAATTTCTCAAGGTGCAAAGCACCACAGTAGAAATTTATGAAAAACCTCATGTAATTTTTTGCTGGTGACGCGACGAATTTTATCTCGAGCGTAGTCGAGAGAAGGAGCGTTATTAGCAAAAAGATTACGTTCCTTAAAATTTTACTTTTAACTATTAACTATTATATCACTTTGTATGTTTAGTAAAAGACTATTAGCCTAAAATTAAGAGTATAATGTAATAAATGCTTTACATTGGGAGGAAATATGCAAAAAAGAATAGAAAATTTTGCCAGGCTTGCAGTTGAGTTTGGTGTTAATGTACAAGAGGGTGAAGATGTTTTAATTTCTTCTCCTGTTGAATCGCCTGAATTAGCCCGTCTTATGACTAAGGCAGCTTATGAGAAGGGGGCCAGGAAGGTTTCTATAAATTGGGTTGATGACGCCCTTACAAGACTTGCCTATGAATACGAAAGTCAGGAAACTTTAAACGAAGTGCCTGACTGGCTTGTGGAGAAATCTCGCTACCAAATCGCTGAGAAGAGGTCAAATAGGATTTCTATTGTTTCTGAAGACCCAGATCTACTTAAGGGACTTGATGAGACAAAGATTTCTGAGGCTGTTAAGGCTCGCTCCCTAAAGCTAAAGGACTTTGTAAAATATACTATGAATGATATTGTGTCTTGGCTTGTAATTTCAGTCCCATCTGTAAAATGGGCAGAAAAAGTATTTCCAGACCTTAAGGGCGATGAAGCTTGCCAAAGGCTTTGGGAAGTTATCCTTGATGTTTGTAGGGTTTCTGATTCTTGGGAAGAAACTAAGAAAAATTGGGAGGACCACCTTAAGACCCTCGATGATAAGGCAGAATTTTTAAATAGCCACCAATTTGAATATGTTCATTACAAATCAGCTAATGGTACAGATCTTAAGGTGAAATTACCAAAAAATCACATTTGGATGTCTGCTGGATCTAAAAACGCAAAGGGAGACAGGTTTATTCCAAATATGCCAACTGAGGAAGTCTTCACAGCTCCTCAATACGATGGTGTTGACGGTAAGCTTGTGGCTACAAAACCTCTTGTTTACAACGGTGTAGTTATAAACCACTTTGAATTTACCTTCAAGGATGGGGTGGTAATTGATTTTGATGCCAAGGAAGGCAAGGACACCCTAAAGAAGATGTTAGAGTCTGACGAGGGCTCAAAAAATCTTGGCGAAATTGCTCTTGTTCCTTATGATAGCCCAATTTCAAATTCAAATATTTTATTTTACAATACCCTTTTTGACGAAAATGCCTCCTGCCACTTTGCTTTGGGCAAGGCATATCCAACCTGCGTTGAAGGTGGGGCCGACCTTGACGATAGCGAAGTTAAGTCTATAGGCATAAATGATTCTCTAATCCACGAAGACTTCATGGTTGGCGATAAGGACTTAGAAATAATCGGCTACAAAAATGAAAAAGCCTATCCAATATTTAAGGACGGAAATTGGGCGTTTTAAAATAAGATTAATCATAAAAGATAAATATATAAGATGCCCCTTTTGCTTATTTTAAAGTAAAAGGGGTATTTTTAATTATCAGTTTATAAAAAAGTCTTGACAAATTATAACTGTTAATATACACTATATACAGATGGAGGATATATGGACATAAAAATAAATTACTCGAGTAAAGATCCGATATATTTACAAATCAAAAATCAAATTAGGGATGCAATCTTAGATGACAAACTTGATATAGACAAGCCTCTGCCTTCCATAAGGCTCCTTGCTAAGGAGCTTAGGGTGAGCGTGATTACAACCAAGAGGGCCTATGACGAACTAGAAAAGGACGGATTAATCAATTCTGTTCCGGGCAAGGGCAATTTTATCAAAAGCCAGGACCCTCAAATGGTCAAGGAAAAACTCATGGTGAAAATCGAAGACCATATCAGGGAAGTCATCAAGCTTTGCAAGTTGGGCGATATTTCCAAGGAAGAGATCCTCGCCCTAGTTGATGTATTGGAGGAAAGTGATGACTGATGCGATAAAAATAAAAAATCTAGTGAAATCTTTCGGCAATTTTAGGCTGGGCCCTGTCGATTTAGGGATCAAAAAGGGAACTATAACAGGTTTTATTGGCGAAAATGGGGCAGGAAAATCTACCACCATCAAGCTTATTTTGGATGTAATTGGCAGAGACGGTGGGGCAATAGAAATTTTTGGCAAGGACATAAAAGACTTGTCTGTTGACGATAAGTATGAAATCGGTTTTGTCTTTGATGACTTATTTTTGCCGGGGTCTATGAAGGCCTGTGAAATCGAGAAAATGCACTCATTGCTTTATAAGGACCATTGGGAAAAAGGAACTTTTTATGAATTTGTAGAAAAATTTGCTCTTCCAACTAATATTCCTATAAAGACTTTCTCGAGAGGAATGAAAATGAAATTGGGCCTTGCCCTCGCTATGAGCCATGGGGCAGAAATCCTAATCTTAGATGAGCCTACAAGTGGTCTTGATCCAGTTGTGAGGGATGATTTTCTGGATATCCTCCTAGATTTTATCCAAGATGAGGACCACACAGTTTTGATTTCTTCCCATATTTTGTCAGACCTTGAAAAAATCGCCGACTACATTGCCTTTATCCACAAGGGTCAGCTAATTTTTAACGAAGAAAAAGACGGCCTAAGTGAAAAATATGGCCTTGTTTCCTTGGGAGATGAAGAATTTGAAAGCCTAGATAAATCTGCCCTTGTAGGTGTGAGAAAGCACCAATTTGGTAGGGAATGTTTGGTAAGAAGAGAAAAAATGCCAGATGGTTTTGAAATGCAAAAACCATCTATAGAAGACATTATGGTCTATATGATAAAGGAGGCCTACAATGAAAGCCTTGATATATAAGGATTTAACAACAACAAAATCATCAATTGGGCTGATGACAGTAATCATGGTTGCCATTGCCTTTATTTTTAATAAGGAAGGTCAACTGTCACTTTTTCCTTTGACCTTTATCTTGCTTCCAACCATACTTTTGGGAATCCTATTTGGAGTTGACGCAGAAAGTCACATTGATAAGTATTTGATTTCAACAGGGATTGGCAAGGAAAAAATCGTCGGATCAAGGTATTCCTTTGTTTGGATTCTTTCCATCTTTGCCTTTATCATAAGCCTAATTGTTGGCTACAGAGTAAAAATGCCCCTCGCCCTTTACTGTGCAAGCGTCCTTTTTTTCTCAAACTTCATAGCCCTAGTCCAACTACCCCTCATGTATAAGTTTGGAGAAGAAAAGTCCAGGATGATTTTCTTCCTATTTTATTTTATAATCTTTGGAAGCTTTTCCTATTTTGGGGCAAACAAGGAGAAACTTTTAGACTTGATAAATTTGGGTGTGAGTTTGAATAAAAATATCTTGGCCCTAGGCCTTTTGATTCTAACAATTTTATTAAGTTTTCTTTCCTTTAAAATTTCTGCTGGAATCTATAAGGCCAAGGAATTTTAAAAAATGGTCCCGAATTTGGGACCATTTTTACCTGCTTATAACTTTTTGTTGATTTGGCCTATCATATTTTTTTCGTAAATATAACAAGCGAAAGAGATTAATAAATAAACTCCAACAAAGAGGATGATTGAAATTACTAGGCTTAAATTATATTCAAACCACCTTAGGTAAAGGCCTGCACAGATAAAATAGATAATCATTGCACAAAAGTGGATGGAATGACTTAAATAGGTTGCCCTATTCTTGTTTTTAAAAATATTCGCCATTAGGACTGAAACAATGCCAAAGCCACCATAGACCAAGCATTGAATGATTTTTGCATAACCAGGTGCTTGGCTTGCCACAAATCCAGAAACCCCAACTATATTTTCCTTAATTATCATAGATAAAACTGCCTCGATTAAGGCGCCTATACCTACACCTACCAAAAATCCACCTAATAAATCTTTAAAATTTTTCATTACTCCTCCTTATAGGCCCAAGGCCCTCCTAAATTCTTTTAAATTTCGCCTAGAAACGTAGGCTACATCACCATTTGTAAGCTCGACTGCTATTGTTCCTGTAAAGGAAAGGTCGAGTTTTTTCACAAAGTCAAGATTTACAATATCTGAACGAGATATCCTTATGAATTTTTTCTTATCAAGCCTCTTATCCAATTCAGAAACAGTAAGTCTTGATGAAAAAGTTTCGTTTTTCGTTTTTATAAAAACACTCTTATCTTGGGCAAAAATTCTTATAATTTCTTCGTGAGAGAGGATAAAAACCTCCTTATCACGAAAGGCCACAAGCTTGTCAATTAACCTGTCAGCAAGCAAATCCTTTATTGTTTCGATTTCTTTTGAATATTCCTTGGCAAATATTTTTACCTGGGTTTCGTCGATTGTTCCATCAATTATTATGTCAACTTTCATCCCTGCCTCCTGATTCTATTATAAAGCCTAGATCCAACTAATGCATTCATTTTCGGATAAAAGGTCAAAATTCGGCGACAAACGGTCTGTAAAGAAGGTTTTAGATGAGTTTTGAAATATTTTAGGTGAATTTGATTGAAAAAAATCGTATATTGGAAAGGTGCTAATTTTTCAAGACAGTTTTTAAAACTTAGAATATATAAGAATTTAATAAAAAAGGAGGACTTATGTCTAAGAATAATAAATCAGGAGGAATCTTGGCTAAGATCGAAAAAGTCGGTAATGCCCTGCCCCATCCTGCTATAATTTTTGTAATGATGATTGTAATTTTAGCTGCCATTGCGCAAATATGTGTATCAGCTGGCCTTTCTGTATCCTACTATGATGCAAAAGCCGAAGCTGAAACTACTATAGAGGCTGTGAGCCTTATAAACGCTGAAGGCATTCGTTATATGTTTTCATCTCTAGTTCCAAATTTCACATCCTTCGCACCTCTCGGTGTAGTTTTAGTCGCTATGCTTGGTGTAGGTGTGGCTGAAGATGCGGGATTTTTTGATGCTGGTCTAAAGAAGATGCTTTCAAATGTGCCACCAATGATCCTTACAGGAGCTGTTGTCTTTACAGGAATCGTATCAAACATCGCCTCTGATGCGGGTTATGTTGTGGTAATTCCTCTTGGGGCAATGATTTTCGCCTCAGCTGGCAAACATCCAATAGCAGGTTTGGCTGCAGCTTTTGCAGGTGTATCTGGTGGATTTTCTGCCAACCTAATTTTTGGGCCAACAGATGTCATGCTGGGTGGAATCACAAACGAGGCCCTAAGGGCAGCAAATATTTCCTATACAGTAGATGCTTCAGGCAACTGGTATTTCCTAATAGTTTCTACCTTTGTTTTAACTTTAGTAGCAAGCGTGGTTACAGAAAAAATTGTAATTCCAAACCTTGGAGAATATAAGGGAGCCTATGTCCACGAAGATAACCCCCTAACTGACCTAGAGAAAAAGGGACTTAGAAATGCCATAATAGGTTTTTTAGTCTTTGCTATAGTTATGGCGATTTTAATGGTACCAGAAAATGCTATCTTAAGGGAAGCAAATGCCCAAGGCAAGATGACCTTAGACGCCTTTTTGGGCAAGGGCTTAGTAGGAGCAATCTTATTTATGTTCCTAATTCCGGGCTATGTTTTCGGAAGGACAACAGGCAAATTTAAGGATTCAAAAGACCTAATAGGAGCCATGACCAAGTCAATGGAATCAATGAGCGGATTTTTGGTACTAGCATTTTTCGCGGCCCAATTCGTATCATTTTTCGCCTATACCAACCTCGGCACAATCCTATCTGTAAAGGGAGCTGAGTTTTTAGAATCGATAAAATTAACAGGAGTACCATTAGTAATCCTCTTTATCATCCTATCAGCCTTCATCAACCTCTTCATAGGATCAGCCTCAGCCAAATGGGCAATCATGGCACCAATTTTTGTGCCAATGTTTATGAACATGGGACTTTCCCCAGAACTAAGCCAAATGGCATACAGGATAGCCGACTCATCAACCAACATCATAAGCCCACTAATGAATTATTTTGCAATGATAGTAATCTTCATGCAAAAATACGACAAAGACAGGGGACTAGGAACCCTAATCTCAACCATGCTACCATACTCGATAGCATTCTTAATCTTCTGGACAATCCTCTTAATAGGTTGGATGCTACTAAATATCCCACTAGGACCAGGAGTAAAGCTATTTGTTTAATCTATCCGAGATTAATGGTAGTAAAAACTTTTAAATAAAAGTTTTTACGGTTTTCAAAATTTCTCAAGGTGCAAAGCACCGCAGCAGAAATTTATGAAAAACCTTATGTAATTTTTTACAAGCGATGCGACGAGTAGGAGCATTGATTGTAAAAAATTACGTTCCTTAGCTCGTTAATCTTATATTAACTGTGTTAAAAATTATGTCTAGGTCATTTACATGACCCCTCCGTAATAAAGGGGACCCCAGGGGAACGTTTCGCACGTTCCCCCATCGGGTCCCCTTTAAAACCCCTTCCGTTACCCCCTCCGGGCGACCCCTCTCGGGGGACAAGGAGTTTGCCTATCGGCAAACTTGTTGGTATGGAGGAGCCCTTGTTCTAGATAACTATTATTCTAACTTTTTAAAATCCCAAGCCTCCTAAAAATTGCAATCTAGTCTGACTTGAACTTTTTATTTATAAATTAGTTCACAGTATTTATATTGCTTTTATTCGTAAAAAGCTGTCAGTGCAATTTTCTTTACGGATGCATGGGATTTTAAAATTCTCGACTTTAAGACTTTTAATCTCTCCTTATAAGAAAAATAAAACTCATTTAGCAAAGTTTGGCGAAAGCCAAACGAGCTCAGCAAAATCTGGAACATCGAAACTAATTCTCCCCTTTATCGAGAAAAGATTTCTAATCAAGGGTTGCGTTAAGAAAACTGATTGTTTGAGGCGTAGCCGAGTTATCAGTTTTTAGCAGCCCGAAGATTAGAAATCTGTGCTGAGATACGAACGCTTATACAAGGTAGTTATCTCTACACAAAAAAGCTTGCCGAAAAGGCAAGCTTCTACTCCCGCCCTCCGCATAAGGAGCCGCTTGTGTGGTGTAACGGAGGGGGGGTCAAGGGGGAGGGCGATGAGGGACGACTTGCCCAGCGGCCGAGAGCGGCGGAAGGTCCCTTGGGCCTCCCCTTTGAACGGAGCAGTTATGTCAATGACTGAAATAATATAAGAGATAAGTTCAATCTCGGATTGATAGAGAATAATAACTTATCTTGGATAAGCACTACCTACCTACCTCCTCCACCTCCACCACCAAAGGATCCGCCTCCTCCACCAACAGAGGTTTGGCCACCGAAACCAGCGTTAGAAAATCCTGTGGCATTTGCATAGGATTGGTTGATGGATTTTGAGTAAGCCCCTGCATTGGTGAAAAAGTATGGGTGGTAGATGAAGTAAGACTGGTCATTGTAGTTTTCATCTACAAATCCTTGGAAATTGCTATCTACATTCAAAAGTATGGAGTAGAGGAGGTATTCTTTCCAGTTTTTCATCTCTTCCGGGCTCTTTGTTCCTTCATCGGCGTAGTCTCTTAGGTAGGATTTAAAACCAAGGATATTTTCGTAAAGACCTAGACCCTTGTTTGTAATCCTTAGTTCCTTGCCAGTTCTCTTGGAAGATAGGAAGGTTTTTTCAAATTCGTAGTCTTCGATGTAGGCTTCAGCTTTTAGGGCCTTGATAGATTCATCTTCAAGTTTGTCGTAGATATTATCTAGGTCATCCTTCTTTGCTTTTAGATATTTCGAAAAGTCGGAGTCGGTGAGCATTCCGTCGTGTTTCCTAAGACTTGCCCTATAAAGCATGTCAAACAAACTTTCCTCTACAGGACCCATGTCTTCAGGTTTTGAGAGGATTTTTATGGCTTGGACTTCTAAAAATCTCGGCTCCCTATCTCCTAAATCAATATGGCCTTCCATGGCCCATTTTAGGATGAAGGCGTTCATGTAAGCTGTGCCAAGGTCGCCACCTATGATTGGTATATATTTTATAAGGTAGGCTAGGTTTTCTATGTGGCCCTCATAAGGTACTTGGCGATAATATTTGTTTTTAAAATCATTTGGATGTGGGAGGTCGTCTGCATTTGCAAGAGCTTTTGGATCAAAGCTTAGTTTGATAGCTCTAATTATGGAAAATATTCCGGTTAGGCCAAGGGCAGTGGCTAGACCGATTAGGACTTTAGCCCAGATTGGCAAAGGAATTTTGTAAGCTCTTCCTTCATTTTCTTCCCATTTGGATCCCTTAACTGCTTGGTTGGCATAGTCTTCGAAATTTTTATTTTCCCTGTAGGAAGTGGCAAAAGTCCCCTTTGGGAATTTGACCATGACTGTTGTGTAGTTTATATCTCCGGTTGATTCTAGGATAATTTCCCCATTTTCTTCGTGGATGGTACCCTTAAGACCAAAGGCCCAAAATTTTATGTCTTTAAAAGGCTTGTAACCCTTGATTTTGACCTTGACATTTTCTGGTTCAGGGTCAAAATTATCTCCTACAAAGGTAAAGAACACCATATCAGCATCCTTAAGTCCAACTGCTAGAGGATTTATTTTGTAGGATAGCTTGTAGGCGTTGTCAGCGTAGTTTGAAATCCCCCAACAAAGCTCGACCTCATCGTCGCCTCTCTTTATGATTCCCTTCTTGTAGGCCTTTTCTTCAAAAGAAAGGTCAGTATCCCAAGGTTCTATAGGTCCAAATTTTTTGCCAAAGGCAGTGAGGTTAAAGTCCTCAATTTTTAAGCCTTTGAGGTTGTTAATGGTCTTGTATCTTTCTGTATAATCTTCGTTGGTTTCGTCTATTTTCCAAGTTTCGTCTATGTGACCGACACCCTTTTCATCGATGTTTGCATCTATTGATATTTCTTTAAATTCATCTGCATGGGAAAAATTTGGGATAAAAATCCCCAAAATAATTGCCATTGTAATTAGTAATTTCTTCATAAATTCTCCTTTGAATAATATTATACTTTAAAATTTTGTTAAAAATTCTTCCTAAAGGTATTCATTAGTACTTAGCCTTTGACCTTAGGATTTAAGAGGGTAAGATTTTTCTACAGGTAATAATTATAGGAGTCATAATGAACAAAAGTTTTATCAATAAAATTTTCAATAAGATAAGCTTAAACCCACCCATGGTTTTGAGTTTGGGTTTTGCTATTCTTATTTCTATAGGTGGGATTTTGCTGTCCCTACCGGTTTTTACAAAAAGTGGAGAGGCGACTGCCATGGTTGATTCCATGTTTGTGGCAGCGAGCGCTTCTTGTGTAACAGGTCTTACACCAGTTAACACTCTTGAGCATTGGAACACCTACGGCCATGTCCTAATCATTACCCTAATCCAAATTGGAGGCTTGGGGGTAATGAGTTTGGCTTCTTTTATCCCCCTTATTTTGGGTAAGAAAATCGGGATGAAGTCCAGACAAGTTTTGAAAGAGCAGCTAAATGTTGATAGCCTTGAGGGCATGATTGTGCTTTTTAAATACGTTTTGGTTTTCACTTTCGCTACAGAAATCCTAGGCGCTATGCTTTTGTCTTTTAAATTTATCCCATTGTATGGGGTTGGCACGGGACTTTGGTACTCGATTTTCCACTCAATTTCAGCCTTTTGTAATGCAGGCTTTGATATTTTGGGTGATTCAATCTATCCTTTTAGGGATGATTTGTTAGTAAATTTCACCCTTTCTGCCCTTGTAATTGTGGGAGGTTTGGGTTTTGTAGTGACAAGTGAACTTTTTAGGAGGAGGTCATTTAAGAAAATGTCTACCCACTCTAAGCTTGTACTTTCTATCACAGCCTTCCTTTTGATTTTAGGTACCCTTATGTTCCTATTTTTGGAAAGTGAGGACGGGGTTCTCCAATATGAGAGCCTAAAGGGATCGATTTTAGAGTCCTTCTTCCAATCAGTTGTGGCAAGAACTGCGGGTTTTTATTCTGTAGACCTATCGCAAATTAAGGATTCCACAGCCCTTATGCTCATGGGACTGATGTTTGTGGGAGGCTCTCCTGGTTCAACTGCAGGTGGAATCAAGACTACAACACTCGGTGTACTTTTCCTATCAACCCACGCAGTTGTAAGGGGTGAGAGCGAGCCGGTTGTCTTTGGTAGGCATATAGGCACAGAAATTGTGAGAAAGGCCTTAGCAATATTTTTGGTTTCCATAGTGATTGTTCTTTCAGTAAGCTTTATGCTTACAATAACAGAAAGTGCACCTCTGGTAGATATTTTGTACGAAACTGTATCAGCCCTCGCAACAGTAGGGGCAAGTAAGGGAATAACACCTCATCTATCATATATGGGAAAAATTTTAATTACATTTTGTATGTATATAGGTAGGCTTGGACCAATGACTATGGCCTTCGCCTTTGGTATGAAGGCTAAGAAGAGCTTGATCAGGTATCCAGAAAGTTTAATAAGTATAGGTTAAGGAGAAAATATGAAAAATAAAAATGTATTAGTACTTGGTCTTGGCAGGTTTGGCTCAGCCCTTGCCAAAAAATTATTTGAAAAAGGCGTGGAAGTATTGGCTGTGGATAGGGACTATACTAAGGTACAAAGGGTAGCAGACCAAGTTACCTATGCAGCTCAGGCTGATATGACAGATGAAGAAGCCATGAGAGATTTGGGTATAAAAAATTTTGATATAGCAGTAATAGCGACAGGATCCAACATCGAAGCTAGTATCGAAGCTACCTTGCTATGCAAGGATGCAGGCATAACTTCAGTTGTCGCCAAGGCTACAACCGTAACTCACGAGAGGATTTTAGAAAAAATTGGTGCTGATAAGATAATTTTCCCAGAACTTGACAGTGGGGAAAGACTTGCCAGGGTAATCGCTGGTTCAAACCTCCTTGAATTTATAGAGTTTTCCAAGGAATTTTCCCTTGCAGAAGTGAGAGTCCACAAGGCTTGGGTAGGCAAAAACCTATTGGAATTGGATTTTAGAAATAAATACAATCTAAATGTTGTTGCCTTTGAAAGAGGTGGTCAAACAATAATAAATCCGGGTCCACACACCGAAATTGAAAAGAACGATCTTATAGTTATTATTGGTAAGAAAGATGATGTAGAGAAAGTTTCTAACGAGGAAAAATAGGAAAACGTCAGGAAAATATAAAAATATTCAAAAAATGCAAAAGAATAATTTTCTGTGAAATAGTTTGCATAAGTCGAAAATTGTGTTATAATATAAGCAGCTATAAAATAGCTAGGTTTTTCATTATTAATTCCTTATAGTTTTCCCTTATGAAAACTAGGACTAACTTATTCTTTTCTATTGGGAAGGGACCTGCGTGGTCCTTTTTCTATTGGAAAAATCACAAAGGGACAAAAAGTGTTAAAAATTTTGCTTAGAATTTATTTGTAAAAAAATTTCTTTTTAAAAATAAAGTTTTTATGTTATAATGGTATCAATAGAATAGAGGTTAATATGAATGTATTGGTTATTGACGCCCAAGGCGGAGGTCTTGGCAAGCAAATTGTGGGATCTATAAGAGAAAAGCATAAAGATTTAGATATAACTTGCGTAGGGACAAATTCCCATGCCACATCTGCCATGCTAAAGGCTGGGGCAAGCCGTGCTGCTACAGGTGAAAACGCCCTTATAGTAAATTCGCACAAGGCTGATATAATTATTGGACCTATTGGAATCCTACTTACAAATTCTATGTGTGGAGAAATTACGAGTAAAATGGCTGAAGCTGTTTCTGTATCAAGAGCAAAAAGAATCTTGATACCCTTCCTTCATGATGATAATGTAATTGTAGGAGTTAGCGATTATTCTATGAAAAAATTAATAAGTCTAGCTCTAGAAGAGCTTGAAAAAAATATATAGGCTTTTATCAGGGGTTGCCAGTAGGCGACTTGGCTATAGAAATAGCTTGATTAGTAGGTACTAGCTTTAATTTTAAATTATACTATGAAGGTATAGAAATTCCCCAAGGGATATTTCTATGCCTTTTTTTGTATCGAAAATTAGACCCGGGAGCTTATAGGTGTTGGAATGTGGCTTATTAAAAATTAAGGAGAATGTATGAACAAACAAGTAAAGAAATTATTTGGTCTGATGGCTCTAGTTTTAGCCCTAACTGCTTGTGGTAGTGGGTCTGGCGAGAAAAAAGAAGAAGCCAAGGAAGAAGTAAAGACAGAAAGTCAAGAGACAGGTAAAACCGAAGAGAAAACTAAAGAAAAACCAAAAGACGAATTGGTTTTGGGTATTGGCCACGAACCAGAAAAGGGATTTAACCCAATATTTGAATCTTCACATTCAAGTTCTATGATCTTCCACTCAGCTTTATTAAAACGTGACGTGAACCTTCATATAGAAAATGACCTAGCAGATTCTTATAAGCTTTCAGTAGACAACAAAACTTATACAGTTAAATTAAAAGACGGGCTAAAATTTGCTGACGGTTCACCACTTACAGCAGAAGATGTTGCCTTTACTTATAATACAGCCAAGAAAGAAGCGGCAGCAGGCATAAACCTAGAAAGATTTAAAGAAGCTAAAGTTGTAGATGATAAGACAATAGATTTAGTTCTAGAAAAACCAGACATCTCATTCACATCTACACTCGCATCTCTAGGTATAGTATCTAAAAATTATTACAATGATAATTATGGTGAAAAACCACTTTCTAGTGGACCTTTCGAGCTTGTAGAATGGAAAAAAGGCCAAGAAATGATCGTTAAACCAAACGAAAATTACCATGGTCCAAAATGTCCATTTAAGAAAATTACCTTCTTATTCTTCAAGGATGATGACCAAGCTCTTGCTACAGCAAGCGAGGGAGTTTGCGATCTTATCAGAGTTCCTTATACAGCTAAGGATATGAAAATCGAAGGCTTCCACCCAATTAGTATCAAGACAATTGACAATAGAGGTATTTCTCTTCCTTATGTTCCAAACGAAGGCAAGGTTACTGATGATAAATCAATCGCACCAGGCTCTCCTATTGGAAATAACGTTACATGCGATATAGCTATCAGAAAAGCTCTAAACATAGCCATGGATAGGAATGAGATAATAAAAGACGTTTTAAATGGTGAAGCTACAAAGGCTACATCAATCGCAGATAACCTTCCTTGGTACAACGAAGAAACGGCAGAAATTCACGATGGCGACATCGAAGGAGCTAAAAAAATGCTTGATGAAGCTGGTTGGAAGGAAGGCGCTGATGGTATAAGAGAAAAAGACGGTATAAAGGCTAAATTTGATCTTTATTACGCTTATAAAGACAGGGAAAATCTTGCAGTTTATTTTGCAGAAAAAGCCCGTCAAATCGGTATTGAAATAGAAACTAAGTTCGGTGATTGGGACTTTGTAATGCCACACATGTACGACCAAGCAGTTTTATTTGGTTGGGGTGGTTATGACCCACTTGATATGTACTATTCTTATTCAAGCAAGTACAGAGCTTATGATTTTTATAACACAAACTTCTACTCAAATCCAAAAGTAGATGAGTATTTTGATAAGGGATTGTCATCTGGCAACCTAGATGATTTCTATGACTATTTCAAGAAAGCCCAATGGGATGGCCAAACTGGTTTTTCTCACTTAGGTGATTGTCCATGGGTATGGCTTGTAAATGAAAATCACGTTTACATGGTAAGAGACGGTCTAGAAATCGGCCAAACTAAGATAGAACCTCACAGCTCTCGCTTCACAATTTTAGATTCAATATCAAATTGGAAGTGGGAATAGATGACTAAGAGGATTGTAAAAGAATTATTTCTTTTTCTTCTCTTAATCCTCGCTGTTAGTTTTATATCCTTTCTTCTCCTGGACTTATCGCCTATAGACCCCGTTGCAAGTTTTGCAAGGGCTAAGTCTATAGGCTTAAGCCCAAGTCAAAAACAAGAATTAATCAAACAATGGGGGCTAGATCAGCCCCTTATGATTAGGTTTATTTCTTGGATTAAACATCTAATAAGGGGAGATTTGGGTGTATCTAACATTTATGGTAGGGAAGTTATAGATATAATCAGAGAAGGTTTTTCAAGATCTATTTTGTTAATGGCCCTAGCATGGATTTTTCAAGGGCTAGTTGGTATTGGTCTTGGAATTGTTTCAGGAGCAAATGCAGGTAAGCTTAAGGATAAAATTATAAAAGCCTATGCTATTGTTTTTGCATCAACCCCAAGTTTTTGGGTGGGCATTTTATTAATTATTGTATTTTCTTTGAAATTAAAAATTTTCCCATCGTCCATGGGTTCGCCTGTTGGCGTTTTAAAAGCAGATATCACCTTTGTTGATACCTTAAAACACTTAGCTCTCCCAGCCCTTACTTTGATTTTAGTTGGAGTTTCAAACCTAATCCTGCACACAAGGAGCAAGGTAATTGACATTTTAAATTCAGATTACGTCCTCTATGCCAAGGCCAGAGGGATGAAAAAAAGTCAAATCCTTAACAAATTCGCCTTTAAAAACCTAGTTCTACCGGGCCTAAGCCTTTTGTTTACGTCATTTTCAGAACTTTTCTCAGGAACAGTTCTTGTTGAAAATGTTTTTAACTATCCTGGCATAGGCAACCTTACTGTTCAAGCTGGTCTTAGGGGTGATGCACCACTTTTGTTGGGTTTGGTTTTATTTTCGGGGGTCTTCGTATACTTGGGTAATAGGATTTGTGACCTCTTATATCTAGTCATTGATCCGAGAATAAGGAGGATGGATGAAACTCGAAAATAATTTATATACAAAAAATATTACCAGGTCCTACTCACAAAGAGTTGAGGAAAAGGGCCTTAGCCTTAGAAAAAAAACCCTCCTTTTAATCTTTATCGCTCTTGCCTTTCTCTCCTTCATATTTATAAAAGGCTCTATGATAAACGACGACACTCTGGCAGTAGATTTTGCAAATAAGTTAAAGGCGCCAAGCTTAGAACACTTATTTGGCACAGACGCCAGTGGGAGGGACATGGCCCTTAGAACAATTAAGGGCCTTTCAAACTCGATTTATATAGGCATTATTGGAAGTCTATCTTCTCTCTTAATAGCCTCAATTTTTTCCCTAACATTAAGTTTGGGCAATAAAAATATAGATAAGATGGTAAATTTCATCATAGATATATTTTTATCCATCCCCCACATGATGCTTTTGATTCTAATATCAGTATCAACTGGTAGGGGTGCCAAGGGAGTCATCCTAGGCATTGCCCTAACTCACTGGACCAGCCTTACAAGACTTCTTAGGGGAGAAATCTTAGAATTAAAAAATGAAAATTATATAAAGATATCAAAAACTCTCGGCAAGTCAAAGGTTTTTATCTTTATCCACCACATCCTACCTCATATAGCAGGGCAGATGATCGTGGGGCTAATACTTTTATTTCCCCACGCAATCTTACACGAATCTGCCATAAGCTTTTTGGGTTTTGGTTTGTCTTTGTCGACCCCATCCATAGGAATTATCCTATCAGAGTCGATGAAATATTTACTCCAAGGCCACTGGTACTTAGCGTTTTTCCCGGGACTTCTCCTATGTTTGGTAGTCTACGCTATAAATTTACTAGGGGAGAATTTAGGTCGCTTGCTCGATCCATATTCTTATCATAGGTGATTTTATGAACATATTAGAAATAAAAAATCTAAATATTTCATTTTTTCAATACCAAAAGGGCCTTGAAAGACGTAGGCTAGATGTGGTTAGAAATTTAGATTTGAATTTAAAAAAAGGCGAGATAATGGCAGTATTTGGAGCGAGTGGGTCTGGTAAGAGTCTCCTCGCCCACGCCATTCTTGGCCTTTTACCCTATAATGGTTTTTATGAGGGGGAGGTCTGCTATAAGGGGAAAATTTTAGACGAAAACCTCCTGGAAAAAGTAAGGGGTAAGGAAATTTTCTTTATTCCCCAAACAATTAATTCCCTTAACCCCCTCCTAAAAACTGCTAAACAGGCGAGGTTGACCTTAAAAAGGAGCGATTATAAGAGGCAAGAAGAAGTCTATAGGAACTTCGGACTTGGCAAGGAAGTTGACAAGATGTATCCCTTTGAATTATCTGGAGGCATGGCAAGAAGGGTCTTGGTTGCAGATGCTTTTCTTTCTGGTGCAGAGCTAATCATTGCTGACGAGCCAACACCAGGCATGGATAAAAAGGCGACAGATGAGATAATTGCTTATTTCAAAGACCTAAAGGCGGCTGGCAAGACATCTTTAATCATAAGCCACGATATAAATATGGCCCTGGCTCTAGCAGATAGGATTGCAATTTTTTATGATGGAAGGATTATAGAGGTTTCGCCAGTAGAAGCATTTTCAAATGGCGGAGAAGACTTAAGAAATCCTTACTCACGCATGTTAATTAAGGCCCTACCTGAAAACGGGCTTACTTTACTAAGCAAGGAAGAGGTAGAGGGTCTATGCTAAAAGTAGAAAACTTAAGCTTTTCCTACGATGGGAAAGTTCAAATTTTAAAAGATATAAGCTTTGATTTAAATCCTGGAGAAGTATTGGGCCTTATGGCTCCATCGGGTTATGGTAAATCGACACTCGGGAAATTAATGGCAGGTTATATCAAAGCACAAAGAGGAAGTGTCACAGTTGATGGCAAGGATATAAATGATCTTAGGGGATTTTTGCCAGTACAAATGGTCCACCAGGCACCAGAAAAAAATGTAAATATTAGGTGGAAGGTGGAGAAGATTTTAAACGAGGGCTGGCAGGTTGACGAAGATGTAAAGGAAAAATTTGGGATAGAGGATTCGTTTTTGAAGAAGTTTCCAACAGAATTATCTGGTGGAGAACTCCAAAGAGTCTGCCTAGCAAGGGTATTAGGAAGAGAAACTAAATACTTAATTGCAGATGAGGTAACAACAATGCTTGATTCCATCACCCAGGCTCAGATTTGCCACCTTTTAATCCACTTTGCTAAAAAACACAAGCTTGGAATTTTATTTATTTCTCATAATAAGGACCTAGTTGAAGTTGTTTCAGATAGGATAATTGATCTTAAAGATATAAACAAAATAGAAAAAGAATAAGTTGAAATAAAAAAACGCCCCTGAGTGCTTTATCATCTAGTTAAGGGGCGGATTACAAGTTTAATAAGTGTGGTTTTTCTTATCAGCTTGGTGGTTACTTCTAAATTCTGATGGGGTCATACCAACGTGTTTTAAAAAATTTCTAAGGAGGGTCTTTGTTGAATTGTAGCCGACATTTATGGCTATATCAGCAATTGGGTCGTCTGTGTTTACTAAAAGGTCACAGGCGGCGTGGACCCTAACTTGGTGGAGGTAGGAGTAGAAGTTTTGCTCCATAAAATAAACAAAAATTTTGTTGATATTTCGTGGGGTCAGGTCAAAACTCTTTGCGACCTCCATTATGTCTATATCACTTGCAAAATTTTCGTTCACATAGTCGATAAGTTTTAAGTCCTCAGGCTTAAAGGTGAAAGTTGCATCACCTTCTATAAGCTGGTTAAGCTTCCTAAAGTCTTTGGTACCTATAGACTGTTTGGATTGAAAAACTTTTGAAAGTTGGGCTGGGTCTGAATAATGGACTGCCTTAGCTATTTCTTTGAGGGTCATAGAGGTATGGATTAGTAAAAATTTTGCCTTATAAATCCTGATTTCATGGAGAATATCAAGAAAACCAAGGTTTGTGACATCTTTGATATACTGGCTTATTGCAGATTCAGACATAAGAAAAATTTTTGATAAGACTTCGAGACTTATGTCTTTAGATGAATTTAAAAACATATACATAAAAATATTTTCTGGCTTGGCAGCGATTGATTCTCCAAAGGTATCGCTGTCGTCTACATATCTCATGTAGGTAATCAATAGTTCAGTAATCTTGCACATAAGATAGATAGTTGAGAATTTTTGTTTGGTGTGGATGATTAGGTTTAAGGAATGAACACCTACTTCATTTCTGATATCCTCAAAAATATCTTCGATTTTTTCGATAGCCTCAAGGTCATAGAGGGCAGACTCGTTTGAATAAAGACATTTAATAAAGTCAACGTCTTCTTTGTTAAGATTTAGTTGGCTTTTAATATAGATATTTATAAGGTTGAAATTATATACTAAAAGGTAGTAGGAAATTTTCTTTTCTACCTCGATGATTTCTGAAGTTTGCCAAGGAAGGATTGATATAACTGTACCGGGAGCCATCTTGTAGACCCTATCCTGGATTTTGATTTTGCCTTCACCCTCTAGGATATATAAAAATCTACTATGTTTATGCATCAGTGGCAGAGTTTTGCCATCATCAGATTGGATATCAAAACTGATGAGGTTCGATTCGTTCATAGACGATGAAAACGAATCCTGTAGTGTAACATATTTTTTTCCCATAAGAAAAATCCTCCTTATTATATAATATTTATTATTATTTTTATTTCAAGATATTTAAAAAAATATTTATAAGCAGGAATAAAAACGTTTGCTTTGCAAAAAAACGTCAAAACTTGACAAAAAAAGTCAAAGTTTTGGCGTTTTTAAATTTCTGACAAAAAATAAGGCTAGATTTGTCCCGACAATTTTTAAAATATGTGATATTATATAAGTGTGAAATCGTTACTATAAATTTTGTTGGTAACAAAAAAATAATAAAGGAGAGATTATTATGGCAAAAAATTTCAGAGGAAAATCATTCTTAAAATTACTTGATTTTTCAACAGAGGACATTAGATACTTATTAGACCTATCTAAAAACTTCAAAGATATGAAGAGAGCAGGCATTCCTCATAGATACCTAGAAGGTAAAAATATTGCTATTATTTTCGAAAAAACCTCAACAAGAACTAGATGTTCATTTGAAGTAGCAGGTTATGACCTAGGCATGGGAGTTACTTACCTAGATCCAACAGGATCTCAAATCGGTCACAAAGAATCTGTAGCTGATACTGCTAGAGTTCTTGGTAGAATGTATGATGGTATTGAATTTAGAGGATTCAAACAAGAACACGTAGAAGATCTTGCTAAATATTCTGGAGTTCCAGTATGGAATGGTCTAACAGATCAATGGCACCCAACACAAATGCTAGCTGATATGCTAACAATCGAAGAACACTTTGGTCGTCTAAAAGGACTTAAATTTGTATACTTCGGCGATGCTAGAAACAACATGGCAAACTCTCTAATGGTAGTTTGTGCTAAACTTGGTGTGAACTTTGTAGCATGTGCTCCAAAAGAATTATTCCCAGAAGAATGGTTAGTAAAAGAATGCGAAAAAATCGCAGCAGAAAACTTCTCAACAGTTACACTTACTGAAGATGTAGATGCAGCAAGCAAAGACGCTAACGTAATCTACACAGACGTTTGGGTATCAATGGGTGAACCAAAAGAAGAATGGGAAAAGAGAATTAAGATTCTTAAACCATACCAAGTAACAAAAGAAGTTATGGCTAACGCAGACAAAGAAGCTATCTTCCTACACTGCTTACCATCATTCCACGATAAAGGAACAAAAGTTGGACAAGAAATATTTGAAAAATATGGTATGGAATCAATAGAAGTTACTGACGAAGTATTTGAAAGCGCACAATCATTAGTATTTGAAGAAGCAGAAAACAGAATGCATACTATAAAAGCAGTTATGTATGCAACCCTTTGCTAGTTTTTTAAACTAGACTATAAAAAAATACAAGGATGGGGCTGGCCTTAGGAAGTAAACTTAGATTCTTGAAAATCTTCTTTAGTCTAAGAGGAAACCTTTTGGCCAAGGCTCCATAAAATTAAAAAGGAATTATTATGCAAGCAATATTAGATATTATATCAAAACTGACAGGTTGGTTCTGGGGATGGCCTATCCTTATAGTATTATTAGGTGGTGGTCTTTTAATCTCATTCAGAATGGGATTTGTTCAAATAAAATACCTTCCTTTCGTACTTAAGCAAACGTTTGGAAAGATGTTTAAATCTGATGTTGGCGGCGAAGGTTCAGTTTCACCATTCCAAGCAGCATCAGCAGCCCTTGCTTCATCAATAGGTGCAGCTAACATAGTAGTAGCTCCATCTATTATCTTTACAGCAGGTCCAGGAGCAGTTTTCTGGATGTGGATAGCAGCTCTTATCGGACAAGGTACAAAATTTGCAGAAATCGTACTAGGTATTAAATACCGTGAGAAAAACGCTGATGGTGAATTCGTAGGTGGTCCATCTTATACATTCAAAAAAGGTATAGGTGGTACTCTTGGTAAGATAATGGGATTCTTAGTTTCTTTCTTCTTCATGATTGAAATTCTTCCATCAATTACCCTACAAACAATTTCAGCAGTAGGCCCACTTGAACAATTAGGTCTAAGCCGTCTAGTAGGCGCAGTTGTTATTACTATCCTAGTAGTATTAGTTGCTTACGGTGGTATCAAGAGAATCGCTCAAGTAACAGAAAAAATGGTTCCATTAATGGCAGCTGTTTATATCATAGCAGGTCTTCTTGTTATAATCATGCACATCGACCAAGTTCCAGCAGCTTTCAAAGAAATCTTTGTTGGCGCATTTAACCCAAGAGCTATCGGTGGTGGTGTTGCTGGTGCAGGTATCTCAGCATTAATCAAAGCCGGTGCAGCTAGAGGATGCTACTCTAACGAAGCTGGTATGGGTTCTGCTCCATACGCACACGCTACAGCTGTTACTGACCATCCATGCCGTCAAGGTATGTGGGGTATCTTCGAAGTTATCGCTGATACAGTTATAGTTTGTACAATATCTGCCCTTGTTGTATTAACAACAGGTCTATGGCAAAACCCAGACATGAAAGATATCGGAGTTGAAAGAGCATTTAACTCTGCTTTCGGTCAAATCGGTACAGCAATAATCGCAGTTTCACTCTTCCTATTTGTACTTTCTACAATTATAGTAATCGTATTCTACGCTGAAAAACAAGGTGAATACTTATTTGGTACAACAGTAGGTAAGATAGTTAGATTTATAGCATGTGCTATGATCCTTCTAGGTGGATTTGTATCATTTGATAACGCAGGAGTATTTCTTGATGCAACCCTAGGATTAGTAGTATTTACCAACATGGTTGGTATGATTATCTTAAGTGGTGAAATTAGAGAACTCGTTGATGAATTCTTCAATGATCCTAAATTCTACCCAGGAGCTAAGTAAATAAAAAATTAAACTAAGTTTAATTAACAGGTGCATAAAACTAAAAATGTCCGATTCTTTCGGATATTTTTAGTTAAAGCATTTGAAAAAAATAAAGATTTATCTTGTTAAGGATGATTAAATGGAAGAATTAGAAGAAATAAGAGACGAATTAAAAATGGACAAAACCATAAAGAAAGATGTTGGCCCAGAGGTATTTATATTTCTGGCAGCCTTCCTAGGCCTCTTTATCTATATGGGTTCTATAATGGGCGGGACAAACATGATTAAGACAATGATGCTCACATCATACGACCTTTTGATGAATGTCTGCCTATATTTGATGGCCGTTGCAGTTTTAGCAGGTGGTATATCTGCTATATTTTCAGAATTTGGCGTTATTGCCTTAGTAAACAGGCTAGTTTCAAAGATAATGAAGCCTATATACGACCTACCAGGTGCATCTTCTCTTGGTATGCTAAATTGTTTTATGTCTGATAACCCAGCCATACTAACACTTGCAGCTGACGATAACTTTAGAAAATATTTCAAAAAATATCAGATGCCAGCCCTAACCAACCTAGGAACTTCCTTTGGTATGGGACTTATCACAGTTACATCTATGATGGCCCTACCAGTTGATAATGCTATGAAGGGCGCTCTAGTTGGCCTCGTTGGTGCTGTAGTTGGTTCTATCATATCAGTTAGACTAATGATTTCTAGGACCAAAAAATATTACGGTACAGAAGAGATGGTTGAAACCAAGGGAGCAGGAAACGTACCAGATGGATATAGAAAAGTCAGAGAAGGATCTGCAGGGGCTAGGTTTATAACAGCCTTCCTAGACGGTGGCAAGGTCGGAGTAGACATGGGTGTTGCAATAATCCCAGGCGTTTGCCTTATTTGTACCATAGTAGTCATGCTTACAAATGGAGCAGGAGCTAACGGTTATACAGGCGAAGCCAACCAAGGAATTGCAATATTACCAATGATAGGCGAAAAACTTGCCTTCCTCATCAACCCACTTTTTGGTTTTAACTCACCAGAAGCCATAGCTGTACCAATCACAGCCCTAGGCTCAGCTGGAGCAGCCATTGGTATTGTAGCAGATATGTCTGGCAGAGGCATAGTGACAGCAAACGACATAGCAGTATTTACATCAATTTGTATGTGCTGGTCAGGCTATTTATCAACTCACATAGCTATGATGGATGCCTTAGAGACAAAAGAAATGACAGGGAATGCAATATTGTGCCATACTATAGGAGGCTTAGGAGCAGGAGTTGCTGCCCACCTAATATATATGGTGTTAGGATAGGTAAATATGGACATAAGTAAGTATTCACAATCTTCTGTGGAAATTATTAAAGAAGCCAATAAGGTTGCCATCAGAAAAAATAACGTAGAGGTATCTGACCTTCACATTTTCTATGCGATTTTGACCTTAGAGGAAAAATTAATAAGGACATATTTCAAGGAATTGAAGGTAATCTACCAAGATGTTTTGGATGATACAGAAAATGCTCTGACCAAACTGAGGTCAGCCAAGGGGATTTCATCCCTTTACACATCTAGGTCCTACCAAAGAGCCCTTTTGATAGCAGAAGAAATTTCTAGAAACCAGTTTGAAGAAAAAATTAAGACTGAACACCTGATGCTCGCTCTTTTGAGAGAAGCTGATATGCCGACTGCAAAACTTGCAGCGACTCATGGGCTTACTTATAAAAATTTCAATGAACTTGTTGCTAAGAAATTTAATGAATACCTACTAAAGGGCGTCGACCAAGAAACTATAATAAACCTTGAAAAATACGGGACAGTCCTCACCAAGGAAGCCATCGAAGGAAGGCTTGACCCTGTTATTGGCAGGGAAGAGGAAACCAGAACCGCCATCAGGATTTTATCTAGAAGGATAAAAAATAACCCGGTCTTAATCGGGGATGCGGGGGTTGGTAAAACTGCCATAGTTGAAGGTATTGTCCAGAGGATAGTAGCTGGTGACGTACCAGATGATTTAAAAGATAAGATAATTTTCTCCCTAGATATGACATCCCTCGTTGCAGGTGCTAAATATAGGGGAGATTTTGAGGAGAGACTTAAGAAAATCCTTGAGATAATTAAGGATTCTAAGGGTAGGATAATTCTATTTATAGATGAAATCCACAACATAATAGGCTCTGGATCTGCAAGTGGGACTATGGATACAGCAAATATGCTAAAGCCGATGCTTGCAAGAGGCGATATTTTAACAATAGGTGCTACAACCATCGAAGAATACAGAAAGTATATAGAGGTGGACAAGGCTCTTGATAGGCGTTTCCAAAAGATATTAATCGAGGAGCCAAGTATAGAAACTACCATAGCCATCATGAGGGGAATTAAATCTAAGTATGAAAACCACCACATGATCAAGATAGCTGACCCTGCGCTTACAGAGGCAGTGAAGTTATCAAAGAGGTTTTTGACAGAAAGAAAACTCCCAGATGTAGCTATTGACGTTATAGACGAGGCCTGTGCCCAGGTAAAAATGGCAAGAGATCAAAAGCCAGAAGAGTTAGATGAGCTCCACAGGAAAATTGTCCAGCTCGAAATGGAAAACATCGCCTTAAAGAACGAAAAAGACAGCCTATCGAACCATAGGTCTAAGGAAAAAGAAGAAAAAATCAAAGAACTCGAAAAAGAACTCGAGAAAAAAACTGACTTATATAATAAAGAAAAAGAAAGACAAGAAACTATTGTCAAGCTTGAAAGAGAAATCGACATCATAGGCTTTGAGATAGAAGAAGCTAAGGATAAGAGAGACTTTGAAAATCTTGATAAGTTTGTAAGTCTAAAAGACAATGTAAGCGAAAAACTAAAGAAAATAGAAAATCAAGGCGAATTTTATCCGTTAAGAACCAAGGTCGGTGTATCTGAGGTTAAGGATATTATTTCAAAGATGAGTGGGATGCCAAAGTCCAAACTCCAATACGACAAACTTGATTCTATAAATATCGTAAGAGAAAAACTCAAGGAAGAATTCGTAGGTGGCGATGATATGATTGATAAGATTATCAATACCTATATCATAGCTGAAGGTGGACTTTTTGAGAGAAGTAAGCCAGTCTTAAGCTTTATTGTTACAGGTCCATCATCTTCGGGTAAGTCTTATATAGCCAAACTTTTGGCAGACTACCTTTATGAGGGTGATAAGTCCCTACTAAGCTTTGACATGAGCGAATTTACTGACAAGTCATCAATTACAAAATTAATTGGAGCGCCACCAGGTTATGTTGGTTACGAATTTGGAGGAGTTTTGACCCAGGCACTAAGGACAAAGCCTTATAGTGTTTTGGTTTTTGAAAATATTGAAAACGCACATTTCGAGGTTCAAAACCTAGTTTTACAAATCGTTCAAGATGGAACTATCAAGGATAATAAGGGACGTGATATCAACCTTAAAAATTCTATTGTAGTTTTAACTATGACTGTGGAAGATGGCGATGAAAGTGCCAAAGAGAAACTCGACGTCGACTTTGGCAAGTATGTCGATTATGTCTTCAAACTCAAGCGTTTGGACGATGATAAATTGGATAAGCTTATTTCCTTAAACTTTAAGGAATTAGAAAAAGCCTTGGCAGAAAGGCAAATAAACCTATCTTATGCAGGTGGATTTTTTGATAAATTCGGCAAATATGCAAAAGATGAGGGCTTTGATGCAAGGAGCTTGAAGAAGCTTATAGAACAGGATGTTTACTTTTTGATTTGTGAGAAGAATCTCACAAGTGAAATAAAAGCATTCTCAGAATTAATCTTGGATTTTGATGGTGAAAATAAGTTCACTGTCAAGTTGAAAGAAAAAAATAATAAGGAGTAGAAAAATGGAATTTAAAGTACCAGAATTTGTTACACCAGACTTTTCAGAAGAAAAGTTCAAGAAAGCACAAAATATTAGCCTACAAGAAGTAGAAAAAGACGGTGTTGCACCTGATGATTTCTACCTTACCCGTCATATGCCTACCTTCTATAAGGTTGATGGAAAGTGGATCCTACCTGAACATACATCATTAAACTGCGTAGCAGTCCTAAAAGACGGCAAAATCGTAGTAGAAGAAATAAGAGACCTTAAAAAAGGTGAACAAGTTGTAGTAAGCGAAGACGGCAAAATCGAAGACGGTATCTTTGTTTATAACAACGCCTTCCCAGAAGATGTATATTCTAGACCAGGCAAGGCTGTAGAAACATCATTCTCTGAAGACTATGATAATCTATTCGAGCTTTTACAACACGAAAGAGATTCAGAAGATGGTTATATAGTATGGGTACTAGGTCCTTCAGTAGTATTTGACTACGATACAAGAAAAGCTCTAAACCAATTAGCAGAAAATGGCTATATCAACTGTCTATTAGGCGGAAACGCTATGGCAACCCACGACCTTGAAGGTGGATTTCTAAATACAGCTCTTGGCCAAAATATCTACACCCAAGAAAACCAACCAATGGGCCACTATAACCACCTTGACCTCCTAAACGAAGTAAGAACAACAGGTTCTATAAAAGAATTTATCGCAAGTGGAAATGTAAAAGATGGCATTATCAAAACCCTATCAGACATGGACGTACCATTTGTTCTATCAGGATCAATCAGAGATGACGGTCCACTTCCAGAAGTAATAGGCGATGAAGATAGAGCACTTACAGAAACAAAGAAAGAACTTGATAAGGCAACAGTAATTATTTGTATAGCAACCATGCTCCACTCCCTATCAGTAGCCAACATGGCATCTAGCTATAGGATTAGAAAAGACGGAAAAATTTCACCAGTATACCTCTACTGTGTAGACGTAACAGAAAACGTAGTACACAAGGTAGGAGCAGCTAGGGAAAATCTTGCATACGTGCCAATGGTAACAAACGTACAAGATTTCGTAGTAAACTGTGAAAAAGCTCTAATAAGCCCAGCAAACAAGGCTTTTGCTAGAGAGATGGAAATTCCTGAAATGGAATATGTAGAAGCAGATAAAAAAGCTGATAGAAATGAAGGAGAGATACAATAATGAAATTTGAAATGCCAAAATACCATCATCCAGATTTTGAAAAAGATTTTCTAAAAAATGCACCAAATGTAACCCTAGAAGAAGTAAAGGTAGATGGCCTAAGCCCTAGAAACTACCACGCTCTTTCAGTTTATCCAGAATACTTCAAAATAAACGACAAATGGGTTCTAGCAGCACAATCAAGAATGGATACAGTTTGCGTAGCAAACGACACTCCAGGTGAGGAAAGCGTAAATATAGTTGAATTTAGAAACCTTAAAAAAGGTGACAAGGTAGTAATCGGACGTACAGAAGATGCTTCAGAAGGTATCTATGTATGGACCCAAGGCTTCCTAGAAGGAGATGCTCACCAAGATACATTTGCATTTAGAGCTGGTAGATCAAGAGAAACAGCCTTCTCAATCGACTATGATAACCTCTATGAAGTATTAAAATATGAAAAAGCTCATAAAGGTTATGTAACCCTAATAGTAGGAGCAGCTCTTGCCCTAGACAGAGACTCAAGAGCAGCGCTTGAAAGATTGGTGAGAAATGGTTATGTAAATGCAATCTTCTGTGGTACAGAAACTGCAGCCTTTGACCTTGAAAAAGGAATCTTCGGCACAACTTGGGGCCAAGAAAAATTTGAAAAAGAACAAAACTCAACCAAAAACTTATACAAAACAATCAACCTAGCAAGAAAATACGGCTCAACCAAGGCTCTTGTAGAAAGTGGAAAAGTTAAAGACGGCTTCATGAAAGCCTGTGTAGAAATGAATGTTCCAGTAGTAATAGCAGGCACCATCCGTGACAGACTAGGACTCCCTGAAACAATCAACAACGTATATGATGCTCAAAACGAAATGAGAAAACACGCTAGAAAAACATCTACAATCATCATGATGGGCGCAATCCTATATACAATCGCAACAGGAAATATGACCCCATCCTACAACGTATTTGACGGCGTAGTAAGACCAGTTTACATGTATACAATAGACATCCAAGAATTCGCAGTAAACAAACTATCAGACAGGGGAACAGTAACAGCTGTTTCAATGGTAACAAACGTACAAGACTTTATCAGAAACGTTGACAGAGCCTTAAACAACTAAAATCAAACTTAAGGAGAAACAATGAAAAAAATCGTACTCGCCCTAGGCGGAAACGCACTAGGAAATAGCCCAGAGGAGCAAAAAAAAGCAGTAGCAGTAACTGCTAAGTCAATCGTAGACTTAGTAGCAGAAGGCAACCAAGTAATAATATCTCACGGCAATGGCCCACAAGTAGGCATGATCAACCTTGCCATGGACACAGCTAGCAAATCAGAAGCAAAAACAGCTGAAATGCCATTTGCTGAATGTGGTGCCATGAGCCAAGGCTATATCGGCTACCATCTTCAAAACGCTATCGAAAATGAACTAGCAAAAAGAGAAATGGACCAAACTGTAGTATCACTTGTAACCCAAGTATTGGTAGACAAAGAAGACAAAGCCTTCCAAAATCCAACCAAACCAATTGGATCATTCTATTCTAAAGAAGAAGCAGAAAAACAAGAAGCTAAAGGCTTCACCTTCAAAGAAGACGCAGGCAGGGGCTACAGAAGAGTAGTACCAAGCCCAAAACCAATCGACATAGTTGAGAAAAAAGCAGTTGAAAAACTCTACAACGATGGAATGATCGTAGTAGCAGCAGGTGGCGGCGGAATTCCTGTAATCAAAGAAGATGGCAAATTAATCGGTGTTGACGCAGTAATCGACAAGGACTTCACATCTGCAAAAGTTGCTGAACTAGTAGGAGCAGACATACTTGTAATCCTCACAGCAGTAGAAAAAGTAGCCATCCACTTTGGTGAAGAAAACCAAGAATGGCTAGGTCACCTATCAGTAGAAGAAGCTGAAAAATACCTAGCAGACGGTGAATTTGCAGAAGGCTCAATGAAACCAAAAGTCGAAGCAGCCCTATCATTTGTAAAATCAAAAGAAGGCGCAAAAGCACTAATCACATCCCTAGAAAAAGCCCTAGACGGCCTAAAAGGCGAAACAGGAACTTATATTGGTTAGGAAAGCATTGCTTAAAATTTAAAAATCAATAGACTTCTGAAAAAGATGGTGGGCACAATGCCCACTTCTTTTTATGTAAAAACATACTTTAGTTATAAATGTGATATAATAGATATAAGAAAACCTGATTAAATTTTGTAATAAAAGGATCTGATATGGATAAGAATTATGACAAAAAACGAAACCTATATTGTCTAGCAAGCCTACTTGTAATCGCCTACACTCTTTTGTTTTTCTTTCTTGGGGAAGACTTTGGTCTTGGATATGATTTTGAAAATACTTTTTTAAACCCAGTCCTCTTGCCCCTAAGCCTTTCCTTGTGGCTGATTATTATTGGGATTTTCTTAAGAAAAAAATACGACAACCTCATTTTGCTCTTCGTGGTGATATTTGCTGCAGTGCACGTATTTTATATAGTAATTGGAATTGGATTTGATAAGACGTTCATGGATTTCATTAAAGAATATCTCATGTTTTTGACTTTTGGACTTATAAATTTATAAAATGACCCGGCCTTTGGGTCATTTTTATGTGTGTTTTTTGATAATGTAAAAAAGTATTATCAGGTATAGTAGATAAAAGGAAAGGAGACTTTATGCATTATACTGGAGAAGTTTATAGGCCTCCTCTCGAAGCCTACACTCCCTTACTTGAGGTGACTTATGGGTGTTCGCACAATGCTTGTGCTTTTTGTACGATGTATCATAACACAAGATTTGGCATCTCACCCCTTCGCCATATAGAAAGCGACATTATCGAGATAAGCAAGACTTATCCAAGGCCTATAGAGAGGATTTACTTGCTAAATGGAGATCCTTTTGTCCTACCTACAAAAAGGCTTTTAGAAATTTCAAATTTAATTCATAAATACTTGCCAGAAGTCAAAACTATTACGTCCTACGCTAGTTTTTATAACCTAAAAAACAAGTCGGTTGAAGATATGAAGCTCTTAAAAAAAGCTGGCTACAATGAGCTCTGGTTTGGAGTTGAGACAGGGGACCCGGAGGTCCTTTCTTGGCTTAATAAGGGCGCAGACCTTGGCGACTATTACGAAGGACTTGATAAGATGAAGGACGCCGGCATGGATTACTTTGCCATTGTCATGCAGGGCATAAAAGGAGCTGGTAAATCTTATGAAAACGCCCTTGCCACTGCAGAATTTTTAAATTATTATCCTGCTAAGGGGATTTTTATAATGTCGACAGATGTCCAGCACGGGTCTAAGCTATACAAAATGCGAGAAAGGAGCGAGTTTACTGAGACCACCAACAGGGAAAATCTTGAAGAGCAAATTACTCTTTTGGAAAATTTGGAAGTCCCTGGTGACGTCCTCTATTCCTCTGGTCATATCGTAAACTTGGTAAAAGTCACAAGCCACATGAGAAATAAGGAAAAAATGATAGAGAAATTGAAAGATGCCCTTAAAAGTTTGCCTGATTATATTTTGGATGGCAAAAACCAGGGTAGGGCCATATAAAAATCGAGGAGATTTTAATATGAAAATTTTTGTAAAAAAATTTGGAGAACTAACAAGCTATGACCTTTATGAAATACTAAGGCTTAGGGTAGATGTTTTTGTCGTTGAACAAGTCTGTTCCTATCCTGAAATAGACGGTAAAGACCTTGATGCCATTCACATTTACTTTAAGGATGGTGGTCAAATATTAGCCTACGCTAGACTTTATGAGGAAGCTGGCGATATCCATCTAGGCAGGGTAATTGCAAAAAAAAGAAGACAAGGCCTCGGCAGTTTGATCTTAAAAGAGGCAATAGAGGCAGCGAAAAAGTGTTATAATACCAAGGAAATCAAAATCGAAGCTCAAACCTACGCCAAAAATTTATATGCCAAGGCTGGCTTTGTGGAAGACTCTGAGATCTTTTTGCTCGATGGGATTGAACATGTGAAGATGGTGTTGGAAATAAAATAATTTGGGGGTGCATATCTACATTTCATTTTGAAAATTTTGAGTATGAGAGGTTAATTATGGAAATTTTTACAAATGAATTTCACAACAAGCATACATATATAAAAATAAATGATATAAAAAAGGTGAGTTTGGATGATTTTAAGGCTTTGGCCAAGGAGAAGCCTCTTCAAATAGGAGTTGATTCTAATCAGATAGACTTAATTGAGCTTTTGAAAAAGGCTGGTTTTATCCTTAAAAGAAAATGTTACGATGTAGAAGTAAGCAGAGAAGATTTGAAAAATCCCCTAGGGCCAAAAAGATTTGAAACAAAGCTAACAAACAAGGGAGAAATGGCTTATGAAAAGGCAAGCAACTTGGTTTTTAGATACTACAAAAAAACCCACGAACAAGTAAGCCCTCTGACTGTAGACTATGAAAAATTCAAAGAAATCCTCCCAGATCAAGCTTTTTATTATGAAAAAAATGGAGAAATGATACTGGCGGCCTTTCTAGAAAACGAAGAAATCGCCTACCTAGCAGGTTTTGAGGAAAAACTTGCAGATGACTTTATAAATGACTTGTTAATTTATTTATTTGGAAAATACAAAGAAATTTTCTTCGAAGCCGACACCACAGACCCTTTGGCCACAAAGCTTAAGAATAAATTTCTAGAAAAATTCGACCCTACTTTTGATACCTATATCAAATATAAATAGATAAAAAATTGGAAAAATAAAAACCAAAGAAGAAAACTAATATAAGCAAAGCTTGGCAAAGCCAAATGAGCCAGGCAAATTCTGGAACCTCGAGACTAATACACTCCTTTATCGGGTAAAGATTTCTAATCGAGGGTTGCGTTAAAAAATCGCATGTTTGAGCGTAAGCGAGTTTGCGATTTTTAGCAACCTGATGATTAGAAATCAGTAAGGATATAAACTAACTAAAACAAGGTATTCTTACTACCAACAGTTTGCCGAAGGCAAACACATTGTCCCCCGAGAGGGGCCGCTCGGAGGGGGTAACGGAAGGGGTTTAAGGGGACCCGATGGGGGAACGTGCGGAACGTTCCCCTGGGGTCCCCTTTTTACGGAGTGGTCATGTAAATGACTAAGAAATAATATAAGATAAAAATAAATTTAAAACTAAAGCTGAAAGAAAATATTCCTGGAATAATAGACTCACTAGTGAAACACTGACCTTCTTTGACTTTTAAGAAAACCTGAATATAATAGATTTAATACCAATTTTTTGAAAATAGAAAAGAGGAATATTATGTATCCATACGGATTTTATTTTGATAGAACTTATTTTTTAGTCTTGATAGGCCTTGTGATTTCAATGCTTGCCCAGGCTAATATAAATGCAAAATTTAATAAATACAGAAAGATAAGGTCTAAACGCGGGTTGACTGGGGCTGAGGCTGCCCAGATGGTCCTTGATTACAACAATTACAGGGATATTTCTATCAAGAGGGTAGGTGGGTCTTTGTCGGATTATTTTAATCCTATGACCAAGGAAGTCGCACTTTCTGCTACTTCTTTTGAGGATAGCTCAATTGCTTCTTTGGCTGTGGCTCTCCATGAGATTGGCCACGTTATCCAATTTAAGGAAGGCTATATCCCTCTTAGGGTTAAATCTTTTATTGTGCCAGCAGTTAATTTTGGATCAAGATTATCTTTTCCAATTCTTTTGGTAGGGGTATTTTTATCCCAACCTAAGCTAGTAACCATAGGTCTTGCCCTATTTTCACTCACACTTTTATTTCAAATCGTAACTTTACCTGTGGAATTTGATGCGTCAAGAAGAGCTATCCTTGCCCTTGAAAGGACTCATATCCTAGATGAAAGTGAAATCCCGGGAGCTAAGGATATGCTTGGTTCAGCAGCCCTTACCTATGTGGCAGCTACCCTTGCCACAGCCCTTCAATTGTTAAGACTCTTTCTCTTATTTGGCAATAGGAGTAGGCGTGACTAGGATTTATTAAATCTAAGTTTAAAACAAGTAGTCATACTCGTAATAATTTAGAATAAGCTAGAAAAATTTGAATCAATGCAAATTATAAGCCAAGTGCCCGGAAATTTTCTAGGGCACTTTTTTATAAAACAAATTGGTATTGTAAATTCCGACTAAACCAGTATAGTTTATTTAGGAAGCGAGGCTTCTTTTATTTTAAAGGCAATGGTCAGAGATAGTCAGTAAGCTTTGACCTAAAAATAGAGAAAGACAGGAGATTATGGCAGGTTTAACTAATCAAATAGAAAGATTTCTAAAGCTTATGCTCGAAGATAGCGTTGATGGAGCCTTAGAAATCGGTAGAAATGAGTTGGCGAGTCAGTTTGATTGTTCGCCAAGCCAAATTAATTACGTTCTTTCAACCAGGTTTACCCCTCACAACGGCTACTTGATTGAGAGCAAACGTGGTGGCAATGGGTTTATAAAAATAATTACCATTGTTGAAGAAGATGACTATGTTTCCTATTTGCTTAGGAATTTGGCTAAAGAAATGAGCCAATCAAGGGCAAATAATCTCTTTAGAGACTTATACGAGAGGCAATATTTTAACAAAAACGAATACCTGATGGCAAGGTATGCAGCAAGTGATAAGACCCTTGCAGATATAGAAGCCAAGGGGAGAAACACCGTAAGGTCATCGATTGTTAAGAGCCTTTTGTTGAGTATTTTGGCAAGGAGTTAGTATGAAATGTGATAAATGCGGCAAGGAAGCCAGCGTAAGCCTGAAGGTTATTTTTAATGGCAACAGTCATAATATAAATCTTTGTTCGGATTGTATGAAGAAATACGCAGACATACCTGAGGGATCAGACCTAGGGAAAATTAATTCACAGAATATTTCCTTTAATCCAAAGGACTTGGAGGGGCTTTTGCAAAAGTTTATTCCTAGTCTTGAGGAAGTTATCGATGGATTTTATGAATATAAATACAATCAAGCCAACAAAGACCTATCTTATATCCTAAATGTTGACGAAAAATCTTGCCCTTACTGTGGCAATTTAAGGTCAAATATAAGAAATGGAGTTTTTGGCTGTGCCTATTGCTATAAGCTCGATAAGGATTTGACAGATAAGGTTTTGAAGACCTATAACAACCTTAGCGAGTACAAGGGTGCCTACCCAAGGGCAGAAAGAGAATTTAAGGAAGTGGCTGACGAGATAAAAAACCTATCCCAAAGACTCAATGAATCTGTAGAAACAGAGGATTATGAGTTGGCAGCAGACCTTAAGGAAAAAATTGATAAATTAAATATGCAGGTGAAAAATTGATAGATTATGCAAAAGATGTTTTAATCTCTACAAACCTATCTTTAAGACGAAACATAAAGGGTTATGATTTTCCGACAACTATGACCTATGATGAGAGTCTGGTTGTCATGGATATGGTAAAGAATATTTTTGGAGACAGGCTGGTTTTACTTTCTGATTTGTATGATGGAACTATTGATAAATTAATTTCCGAAATGGTTTTAAGTCCTGATGCTCCAGGTAAACTTGCCCAGGTCGGCATTATTTTTGAGGGTGACACCACTCTTGTAATTAACGATAGAGACCACCTATCCATCAATATTTCAAACTTCGGCTTGGATCTAACAGGTGCTTATAAAAAGGCAGCCGAAATTGAAAAAATCCTTGATGACCACTTGGATTTTGCCTTTTCTAGTGAATATGGATATCTCACAAGTGGGGCAAGAAATGTAGGAAGTGGCCTAGAAGTTTGGATGAAGTTATTTTTATTTGGTCTAATTGATAATCCAAAAACCTATGCTGGCCTTGAGCAGGCGATGGTTTATGCGGGCCTTTACCCACAGAAATTTGTGCCAAAAGGTCTTAAGTCTTACGCAGATGACCTTTATTTGTTAAAAAATTACGGCAACTATAGGCAAAATCCTGAAGCCTACCTTAAAAAGGTAGAAAAAAATCTAGAAACCCTAGTAAAAAACGAAAAGAGGTTTAGAAGAGATTATAGGATTATAAACAATATTGATGATAGGGAAATTGAAGAAGAGATAGATCTAATAGAAAAAAGCTTAGAAACAGGGATGGTTAAGAGTCTAGATAAGATGATGAAGGCTCTTTACAGGCTAAAAAAATACCAGATTCTAGGCTTTAAGATAAAGTTTAGTGAAGAAGAAATTAACGATTTGATTAAAAATCTTTCTTCACACAAGTATAAGGAAAATTTTGATGCCGGAAGGTATGAATTTTTGATGAAAGAAATGGGGGAAAGCCATGGAGAATAATAGATTAAATAAATTAACCCAACAGGCTAGGCGTGAGTCCTATAGTCTAAACCATGACTATATAGGCACCGAACACTTGCTTCTTGCCCTCATGAAAACAGGGTCAAAAGCGACAAAGGCCCTGGAGGCGGCAGGAGCAAATTATGAGCTTTTGAGGTCCATTGTCATAAACAACATTGGCAGGGGCACAGCAGTGAGACCTGCTACAGAATATAGCAAAAAAGTAAGGAAAATTTTGGAAACTGCGAGGTTTTATGCCAACAACAGGCGAGCACTTGCAACCAGCGAAGAAGATGTTCTTCTAGCTATCATAAACGATGAAGATTCCTTTACAAACATAATGTTTTTACTTTCAGGAGTGGAAAAAGAAAATATTAAAAAACAACTCCTATCTATGGTGAGGGAAGAAAAGGCAGAGGGAGTAGCAAATTCTAAATTCAGCGAAAATATCACAAATTATTGCACAAATCTTAATGATTTAGCTGAAGAAGGAAAAATTGATCCTGTAATCGGCAGGGAAGATGAGATTAAAAGGATAATCCAAATCCTAATGAGAAGGACAAAAAATAATCCAATCCTAATTGGTGAACCAGGCGTGGGCAAGACTGCCATTGCTGAAGGACTTGCAAGCGAGATTGTCAAAGGCAACCTTCCTGCGATTATGAAGGGAAAAACAATCTTGAGCCTTGATTTGGCATCGATGATAGCCGGCACTAAGTATAGGGGTGATTTTGAAGACAGGCTTAAGAAATTATTTGAGGAAGCATCTAACCGTGATGACTTAATCTTATTTATAGATGAGTTCCACATGGTTCTAGGCGCTGGAGCTGCCGAAGGTTCTATGGATGCGGCGAATATCTTAAAGCCAATCCTAGCCAAAGGAGACATCCAGATAATAGGTGCTACAACCATTGATGAATACAGAAAACATGTAGAAAAGGATTCTGCTCTTGCCCGTCGTATGCAGGAAGTGATGGTTGACGAACCAAGCCTTGAGGATTCTAAAAAAATAATTGAAGGGCTCAAGTCCATGTACGAAGACCACCACAAGGTAAGAATAACAGAAGAAGCCATAAATGCAGCTGTGGACCTATCTGATAGGTATATCACTGATAGGTACTTGCCAGATAAGGCAATAGACCTTATTGATGAAGCATCATCAAAGTTAAGGATTTTGGCCTTTGATGATGAGCAAGAGGATATAGATACCCACGAGGACATCTTGGAAAAATTGAAGGCGGAAAAAGACCAGGCAGTCCTTGACCAAGACTTTGAAAAGGCAGCAAAACTTCGTGACATCATAAACCAAAAGAAATTTGACCTTGAAGAAGAAAAGGAAGAAGAAAGCGAAGGCTATAAGCTAGCTATAACTTATGACGATATAGCAAATATTGTAGCATCTTGGTCCAAAGTCCCAGTTGAAAGACTTACCGAAGATGAAAAGGCCAAGTATGCTAAGCTTGATAAGAATTTAGCTGGCACTGTTATAGGCCAAAACGAAGCGATTAAGTCTGTTGCCCACGCTATCAAAAGAGCGAGGGTTGGCCTTAAAGATCCTAAAAAACCAATCGGGTCTTTCATTTTTGTAGGACCTACAGGTGTAGGCAAGACCTACCTTGCCAAAAGTTTGGCAAAATCCCTATTTGGTTCAGAAGATAGGTTGATTAGGATGGATATGAGTGAATATATGGAAAAATTTGCCGTAAGCCGTATGGTAGGCTCTCCTCCAGGCTATGTAGGCTATGAGGAAGGTGGCCAACTTACTGAAGCAGTAAGAAAAAATCCATATTCTGTAATTCTCTTTGATGAAATCGAAAAGGCCCATCCAGACGTCTTCAACCTCCTTCTTCAAATCTTAGATGACGGTAGGCTCACAGATGGCCAGGGCAGGACTATTGATTTTAAAAATACAATTATAATCATGACTTCAAATGTTGGCGTATCAAGTCTAGCCAAGGCCACATCAATTGGTTTTGATCTAGCAGAAGATAAGCAAGAGGCTGACAACGAACGCAACAAAGAAATAATTACCAAGGCCATAAAAGATTCCTTTGCACCAGAATTTTTAAACAGACTTGATGAAACAATTATGTTTAATTCCCTAAGCGAGGCTGATATCAAGGAAATAACCGGTCTTATGCTTGAAAAAACTAGGGATAGACTTAATGAAATCGGCATAGAAATCGCCTTTGATGAAAGGGTAGTAAACTTACTTGCAAAGGAAGGTTTCAACTCCGAATACGGGGCAAGGCCACTAGAACGCCACATCACAAAGATGATAGACGATAGGCTAGCCGAAGATATTTTGGATAATAAGCTTGATAAGGAAATGACTATTAGGCTTTACGTTCAAAACGATAGGTTGTGTTTTAGGAATATTACAAAATCCAGGAAAGCTTCTAAAGAAGCTAGGCAAGAAATTGAGGCTAAATAAGTTATTTATGTTTTGATTTTAAATTTTGTTTAATCTTATAGATGTTTATTTTTCAACAATTGAATCTTCGTTCAAAGGGGGATGCCCAAGGACCCTTCCGCCGCCCTCGGCCGCTGGGCAATATTGTCCTCATTGGCAAAAAACCCGTTTGCTTCGCAAACTCCTTCGTGCTCTCGCACTACGTTTCCGGCATAAACGCCCCAAATCAAGGGGCGTTTATGTCCCCCTTGAACCCCCTCTCCGTTACACCCCACAAGCGGCTCCTTAGCGGAGGGCGGAAGTAGAAGCTTGCCTTTCGGCAAGCTTTTTTTGATAGGGTTTACGTCTTTGTTTCAGATTGACTATCTTCTAATAAATGGGTAAGGACGTCTGGATTTTCTTGGTTTTGGCTTTTTTGCCATTATGTTAATGCGAATAATTTGCGAATAATTTATGAATAAAAACACTTTAGGAAATGAAAAACTTTGGGGCACAAAGTCCTTTAGCTTGATATTACCACACTTAGAAATCTACAAAACTGAAAAAAAGAAATTAATATATATACAAAAATCTTTGACCGGGATGAATAATGGGGGTAGAGTTTAAAATATTTTTAAAAATATACATATAGAAAAGGAAGGTTAGTATGAAAAACAAAAAAATTTACTCATCCCTAATGGCTTTGGCTTTAGTTCTGAGTCTTTCGGCTTGTGGATCTAATACAGATTCTACAGGAAATAAGGGAAGCCAAACAAGCGGACAGGAAGAAAACAAAGAAGCTAGTTCTTCTAAAGGTGATCAAGGAGACAATCTTGATGATTTTCAAAAGCAAACAGCTGATGACACCATCGTTTTGGGTGTAAGCACTATTAATGGAGACTTCATCCAAGGTTACAATAATGACGCCAACGATGTAAATGCTAGAAGGTTTATGGGTATTGAAGGAAACAACGGCTATTCTTGCTATGTAATTGATGAGTTTGGTAAGTTTCAAGCAAACACTGCAGCCCTTGATAAAGATTCAGAAGTTATTATGAATAAAGATGGGTCTAGAACTACTAAATTTACCATCAAAAAAGATTTAAAATGGTCAGATGGTAAGCCTATTACAGCTGATGATTATCTTTTTGGAATCCTTCTAGAATCTGATAAGGATTTTAATACGCTTACAGGATCTTTAAATGTAGGTGCAGATTCTTTAAAGGGTTACGAGGCCTTTAAGAAGGGGGATACAGATTCGTTTGAAGGTCTTGATAAGATTGATGATTATACTTTCTCTCTTACAGTCGATGCATCTCAATTGCCATACTTTGAAGTTCAAGCCTTATCAAATGCAGGTCCTACTCCACTTCATTATATTGGAGAAAATCTAGGGCTAGCAAAAGACGGCAAGAAACTTGTTGTAAAAGATGGTTATCAGGTGACAGACAAAGATAAGGAAAATTACAAAAAATCTATAGATAACCAAATTGCCCTCCTAAAAGAAAACTTTGAAAAGGACAACGAAGGAGAGGATAAGGGAAGCGAAGATTACAAAAAAGCTAAGGAAGAATTAGACAAAAAAGTAAAAGATTTAGAAGCTCGCAAAAATGGTGATGTGGATCCAACAAGACTTCTAATTGAAGAAGCTATGATAAAAGAAACTAGTGATTATAGGTTTAATCCTGCTGTGACTTGTGGACCATATAAGTTTAACAAATTTGAAAATAACATGGTGGTTCTTGACCTTAACGAGAATTACCAAGGTAATTTCAAGGGCCAAAAAGCAAGCATTCCTCACATAATCATCCAATTGGTAAATAGAAATATAGGCCCAGACCTTCTAGAAAATGGAGACATCGATATTTGGGAAGGAGAAACTGACGGCGCAAAAATTGACCAACTCAAAAAAGCTGAAGAAGCAGGAAAAATCCAATTATCTTCTTATGAAAGAAATGGTTATGGAAATATAATCTTTTTAACAGACAGGGGAGCTACCAAGTACAAGGAAGTAAGACAAGCTATTGCAAGCCTAATGGATAGAAATGAATTTGTCCAAGCCTTTCTAGGTGGTTATGGTGTGGTGACAAATGGTATGTACGGCCAAAGCCAATGGATGTATAAGGAAAGAGGGGCAGACCTACAAGAAAAACTTACAAACTGGGTTTTAAATATTGATAAGGCAAATGACTTATTAGACAAGACTCCTTATAAGTTTGAAAAAGATGGCAAAACACCATGGGATAAGGCGAAGGCTCTTGATGAATTTAACAAAAACCAAGAAGTCTTTGACTATTATAGGTATGATGATAAGGGAAATAAGCTTGTTGTCAACCAATATGGAGCAGAACAATCTCCAATCACAAGCCTAATATCAAACCAACTCCCTCCAAATGCTAAACAAGCAGGTATGGAATATAATGTCACAGCCGGTTCCTTCTCAACCCTAATGGATTATTTAAGTTTCCCCAAAGAAGACGCACAATATACTGCTTTTTCAATGGCTTCAGACTTTTCAACTCCATTTGACCCATGGTTCTACTATTCATCTCAAGGACCATTCAACAGAAGCAAGGTAAAAGATCCAAAGGCTGATGAAGTTACAGCAAACTTAAGAAAAACAGATCCTTCTGACAAAGAAGGCTACCTAGATAAATGGGAAGAATTCCAAAAATGGTATAATGACTACCTACCAGAAATCCCACTATATTCAAATGTATTCCACACAGGATATTCAAACAGGATTAAAGGCTTTGATGTAATTACGCCAGTATGGCAAGCCTGCGACCAAATAAACGCAATGACACTTGAAAAATAAAATTGAATTAATATAAGGTGATGATTAAGAATAGTCAAGGCTATTCTGCCATCGCCTTTTTTTCTATGTCCCGAGCGATAAAATTCATTTAATTTTTATTTCCTCTTAAATTTTTGGGTAAAATTATATCAGAGGTGAGTTTAGTGAATGAATTATTAGAAGAAATATTTAGTGAAATAGACAATCATTTTGATGAGATGGTTGCTTGTCGTAGGCATATTCACCAAAATGCTGAGCTTTCTTTCAAGGAAGTGGAGACTGCTGATTTTGTTGAGGATTTTTATAAGGATAAGGATGTTAAGATAACAAGTCACATGGGTGGCAATGGCCTTAGGGTGGTAATTGATACAGGTAGGCCTGGCAAGACTATTGGACTTAGGGCTGACTTTGATGCCCTTCCAATCAAGGAGGAAACTGGACTTTCCTTTGCTTCTAAAAACGAGGGTGTCATGCACGCTTGTGGCCACGATGCACACACAGCCTATCTCATGGTCCTTGCAGATATTCTCCGTGAGAAAAAAGATAAGCTTGCTGGTAAAATTGTGATAATCCACCAACATGCAGAAGAAGTCCCACCTGGAGGTGCCAAGGGGATGATTGAGGCAGGAGTCCTCGAGGGGGTTGATAATGTTTTTGGTATCCACGTCATGAGTGCCATGGATTATGGCACTATCCAATACCACAAGGGCAACACCCAGACGGGCAGGGCCATGTTTAAGATAAAATTCCAAGGTAAGGGCGGCCATGGATCTATGCCTCACTTATCAAACGACTCAATTGTTGCCGCAAGTCATTTTGTGACAGCTGTTCAAACTGTCGTAAGCCGTAGACTTTCTCCATACGAGGTTGGAGTTGTAACCATTGGTTCTTTTGACGGCAAGGGCACCTTTAATATTATCAAGGATTCTGTAACTGTTGAAGGTGACGTTAGGGCCATGGCAGATGAGACTAAGAAAACTATCGAAGAAGAAATCAAGACCATAGCTAAGGGAATTGGGGAAACTTTTAAGGTAGGAGTTGAAATAGAATACACTGATGATTATCCAGTTTTATACAACGACCCTGAGATGACCCAGCTGGTTGTGGATGCTGTTAAAGAAGCTAAAATTGGGGAAGTTACCGATATAATCGACTGTGGTCCTCAACCACCATCTGAAGACTTTTCCTACTATGCAAAAGAAAGGCCATCTTGCTTTTTCTATGTAGGAGCAAAGAAGGAAGACGCCCCATATCCACACCACCACCCAAAATTCGACATCAGAGAAGATGCCATGAAAATCTGTGCCAAGGCAATGGCGGCTGTTGTGGTGAAGTATTTGGGGGAATAATGAAATATGATTGGCTAAACCTAGTATAGGTTGATTTTATCCGTTTGGATGTATAATAGAAACGACTAGAAAGATAGTATTCCCAATGGGAAGACAAAAAAGACAGGAGGATGGACTAACTCCTGTCTTTTTCCTTTTATATAATATTTATTTATCTTGTCATTCCGACAAAAACTCCGAAGGAGTTAACGAGGAATCATATAAATATAAGATAAGACTTTATTTAATAAAAAATAGCAAATCCCAGCAAAAGCAGTATAATAAAACTACCATAAAGAGAAGGGGAGAGACAAGCTCTGTGATCCTTCAGCAACCTACTTTTTGTAAGGTGCTAAAGCTTGGCTGATGGAGTTTTTTCACATCCATCAGGGCGATGGGTGTTTTTTCGTGCCTAAAATTTATTTATGGAAATTGACTGATAGAATTATGTTGATATAATATCCTAGTAATAATTTGAAAGGAATTTATATGAACACATTAGTTTTTCAATCAGATTTCGGTTTAGGAGACGGAGCAGTTTCCGCTATGCACGGAGTAAGTTTTATGGTAAATCCAGACTTAACCATAGATGACTTGACTCATGAAATTATGCCCTACAATATTTTTGAAGCATCTTATAGGCTTTTACAAACTATCAAGTATTGGCCAGAGGGCACAGTTTTTGTATCAGTAGTTGACCCAGGGGTTGGCTCTAGTCGCCATTCTATAGTGGTAAAAACCAAGTCAGGTCACTATATAGTCACACCAGATAATGGCACCATTTCTCATGTGGCAAAATATATAGGCCTTGAGTCTGCAAGGATTATAGACGAGATAAAGGATAGACTTCCTTTTTCCGAAAATTCTCACACCTTCCATGGTAGAGACGTTTATGCCTACAACGGGGCAAAACTTGCCGGTGATATTTCTTATTATGATTTTCTAGATGAGCTTAGTCTAGATGAGCTTTGCTATGAAACCATAAAAGATGCAAAAATCACTGATGGAGTCATAGAAGGCACTGTTGACATCTTAGATATTAGGTTTGGATCTTTATGGACAAATATCAGCCTCGATATGCTAAACGAAGCTGGTATCAAACAAGGGGATATGATTAAGGTCATTATCTATTATAAGGGCATCAAAAAATATGAAAATCAGATGACCTTTGGCCATTCCTTTGCAGATGTAGGTTTGGGTGAAACCGTAGCCTATATCAATTCGTTAATCAATCTTGGTATCGCAATTAACCAAGCGTCATTTTCTGCTACCTACCAAATCGGTACAGGGGCAGATTGGAGTATTTTTATTAAAAAGGAGCAATAATGAAAAAGAATAATTCTATTACTACAATTGTAGCTATCGGTATTGGCGCTGCTGTATTTTTTATCCTAGGTAGGTATTTATCTATACCAGTTGGCTTTATACCAAACACATCAGTTGAAACAACCTATCCATTCTTGGCTTTGATGTCAGTTCTTTTTGGACCAGTAGCAGGCGGTCTAATCGGTCTTATTGGCCATGCTATTAAGGACCTTCTAACTTATGGTCTATGGTGGTCATGGGTTGTAACATCAGGCATCACAGGCTTTGGTTATGGTCTAGTCGGTTCTAAACTTGACATTTCTCAAGGCACTTTTACAAAAAAAGATATGGTTAAATTCAATGTTGGCCAAATAATTGTAAATGTTCTTTGCTGGGGAATCATTGCACCAATTTTAGATATTTTAATCTATTCAGAACCAGCCAACAAGGTTTTTGCCCAAGGTTTTGTATCAGCAGGCTTAAATTCAGTAGCAGTTGGTATCTTAGGTACAATTTTAATCGCAGCTTATGCTAAGACAAGAACAGCAGATAATTCACTAAAAAGAGATTAGGATATATGGAAAATAGACAGGACCTGGTAGTTTTTGACAAGTACAATTTTAAATACAAGTCCCAGGTCGAACCTTCGCTTTTTGACATAGATTTAAAAGTGAAAAAGGGCGAGAAAATAATAATTGTGGGCCCATCTGGCTCTGGCAAGTCCACCCTTGCCAAAAGCCTAAATGGACAGATTCCAAACACCTTTCCTGGGGATATAACAGGCTCTTGTCTAATTGATGGAAAAGATTTACTTGATTCGTCTATTTTTGACCTATCCCTATCGGTAGGCACAGTTCTTCAAGATACAGACGGTCAATTCGTAGGCCTTACTGTTGCCGAAGACATTGCCTTTTCTCTAGAAAATGACAATGTAGACCAGGAAGAGATGAAAAAAATCGTTGAGAAGTGGGCGAAAGAATTAAATCTTTCTAAGCTTTTAGAAATGAAACCTGGAGAGCTTTCGGGAGGACAAAAGCAATCGGTCTCCATAGCTGGGGTCTTGGTTTCAGATGTGCCGATTTTATTACTTGATGAACCTCTGGCAAATCTTGATCCAAAGTCTGGCAGAAAGACTATGGAGTTATTAAAAAGGCTCGCTGATAAGCTTGGTTATACAGTTATTGTAATTGAACATAGGCTTGAAGAGGCCCTTTTACTTGATCCCGATAGGATAATTGCTGTTGACGGTGGGAAAATTCTTGCAGATATGAGTCCGACTGAACTTTTAAAGTCAGATATTTTGGAGAAAATCGGTATTAGAAGACCTCTTTATATCGACGCTATGAAATACGCTGGCGTAGATATTTCTGGCTACGAAAAGCTTGGAGACTTTGATGAAGTCGAAATATCACCAAAAGACCTTGCCAAGATAGAAGGATGGGCTAAGGGGCAGGTTGGCAAAGAAATCAAAAAAACTAATGAAGAAGTGATTAAAATAGAGAATCTGACCTTCTCCTATGAGAGGGAAAATATTTTGGAAAATCTTTCCCTAGAGATTGATAAGGGGGAAATAATTTCGATTCTAGGTCCAAATGGAGCAGGAAAATCAACACTCGCCAAGCTTATGTGTGGGTTCTTAAGACCAGATTCTGGGAAAATAATCCTTGCAGGGAAGGATTCGAAAGACCTATCCATAAAAGAAATTGCCGATAAGGTTGGCTTCATCCTCCAAAATCCAAACGCTATGATTTCAAAGACTATGATTTTTGATGAAGTCGCTTTTGGTTTGAGGGTGAGGGGAGTAGCCGAAGATGTAATCGAGAAGAAAGTTCATGATGCTCTTGAGATTTGTGGCCTATATTCCTTTAGGAAGTGGCCGATTTCCGCTCTTTCTTACGGGCAAAGGCGAAGGGTCACCATAGCTTCAATTTTGGTTTTAGACCCAGAAGTGATTATTATGGATGAGCCGACAGCCGGTCAAGACTTCCACCACTATACAAAAATGATGGAATTTATAAGGAAAATCAACAAAGAATATGACCTAACCATCCTAATGATTAGCCATGATATGCACCTAATTGAGGAATATACAGATAGGGCGCTTGTAATCGGTGATAAGAAAATCCTAGCTGATACTACTCCAGCTGAGCTTTTTAGTCAAAGTGAATTAATTGACAGGGCAAATCTTGCCGAGACATCGCTTTTTAAACTTGGTCAGAGGCTTAAAAGTATGGATGCCCTTGACTTTATAGAAACCTTTATTGGTTATGAAAGGAGCAAGAGATGAATAAGACCCTCGGATATATCAAGAACGATACATTTATTCACGGGCTTTCTGGCACAACAAAACTACTTGCTTTTATTCTCCTTTCTGTAATAGTCATGACTAGCTATGACACAAGATTTCTAATCCTCGTTATGGGCCTATCGCTATTGGCAATGAAAATTGCAGAAATTCATTGGGAAGATGTGGCATTTTTGATAAAAATTGTCGCAGTCTTTTCCCTAATCAATATCCTTGCAATTTATATTTTTGAGCCAGCCTATGGAGTGGGACTCTATGGGTCAAGGACACTTATTTTAGGCACTGGAAGGTATGCCCTAACTTTGGAGCAAGTTTTTTACGAATTTAACGTCGCTCTTAAGTATTTTTCAACCATTCCCTTGGCTATAGTTTTTATTTTTGCCACAGATCCGTCCGAATTTTCATCAAGCCTAAATAGGATTGGCCTATCCTACAAAATCTCTTACGCAGTCGCCCTTGCCCTTAGGTATATACCAGACATCCAAAAATCTTATTTTGATATCAGGCAGGCAAGCCAGGCTAGGGGGATAGAAATGAGCGAGAAGGCAGGTCTTGTAAAGAGAATTAAGGCGAGTAGCAATATTGTAATTCCCCTAATTTTTGACAGTCTAGAGAGGATTGAAGCCATAGCCCAAGCCATGGAATTAAGACGTTTTGGGAAAAATAAAACTAGAACCTGGTATAAGGCTAGACCCTTTGGTAAAAATGACTTTGTAATTTTATTTATCACCCTAGCCTTGGTCGGAATCGGAATTTCTTTATTTTTCATCAATCAGGGCAGGTTTTACAATCCATTTTTATAGAAAAAAAGAGCTCTCTTTATATAAGAGAGCTTTTTAGACCCTTCGGGGTCTTATTTTTTTGTTATTTTGTAATTTATTCCATTTACAAGTTCAACCTCATAAGGACTTTCGGAAAAATAGCCTCTTAGAAAGTCTAATCTGTAATTGTGGTAGGTAGATTCTTCGGACTTTAGGTCACCTACCATACCGGCTCCGACTTCAAAAGACTCGTGGTGGTCATGGCTGTGGCCACCTTCGCAAGATGCATTTCTTGAATTTTCAAGGTCGATGGCGTCTTGGTATTTTTTATGAAGGTTGGTGTTGGTTATCAAATACAAACTATCTCCATCTAGGACGGCTGAAAGACCTTGATCGCAAGGCATCCCGTCAAGGAGATAAGTATTGAGGTCGGTAAAAATTTGCTCAAAGCTTGAAAAATCTTTGTTACTACCACATTCTTTGCCGAGTTTAAAGAGCTTCTCGCTTGGATTTTTGCAAAGGCTGAGGGCTTTGGCAAGGCGACTTTCAACTATATCTATTTTTTCTTGGAGGTAGCCGTGGATATTTTCCTGGTCTAAAATTTCCTCCAAGGGCTTGGTTGAAACTGGTTCATATTCTATTTGAGAAAAATCCCCATCCATCAAAAAATCTGTGATTTCATCTTGGAATTTGATTTTTTCATACATCAGGTAGTGGATTGGTCCTAGGGTTTTTGACATATTTACTCCTTTTATATTTTAAAGATAAAACCCGAGCTTGGCTCTGGCACTATTAGGCATCTGATCTTGAAAAGCTATTTTTCATTTTGTTGGATGCTACATAGAGGACTTGGTCTAAGAGGTCTTGGCTTTCTTCTTTTAGGAAGTCAGCAATTTCTTGGTTGGCTTCTTCTAAGACTTTTACAGAAGCTTCCCTAGAAAGATTTTCTTTTATAACTTTCTCATCTGTCTTATAAATCATTTCCCAACCAAAGCTTCCAACTTTTTCCTGGTAGCGTTCAATTAAATTAGCTGTATCAGCGAAATATGGGTCTGCAAGGGCTGCTACGATTCTGTTAATCCAGTAGAAAGATTCTGTGGTGACCTTGCCTGTAGTATCTCTCAAATAGGCTGGTGTATCTGTGATATTTACATAAAATGGCACCATGGTATTAAAGACGTTTGAGCCTAGGGCAAGCCATTCGATGGCCTTTATAGGTTCTGGCATATCTTTTCTAATTTGAGTGAGGCCTAGGAAGTTGTTTCTGTTTATACCAATTGGGCGGAAGGCTCCTGCTTGAGATGCGTCTCCGTGCTTTTTGTATGGGTCGTAAGGTGTGCCTTGGAAGTGGTGGGAGAGGGCATATTTTATATCCTCAACTGTGATTTTCCTCTCAGGGACCCTTGCCCATGGAAGGTCGTCATCGTCAGGTCTTAGGTCAGCATCAATCCCATCATAGGTGTTTGATCTAGGATTAAAATATCTTTGTAAAATCCAAGCCCTTGGAGTGTTGTAAACGTGGTCAGCATCAGAATGGCTGCCAAAGGCGTCCCTTGGATTTATATTTCCATCAAGGGATAGGTCTAGGTTGTGCTTTTCTATAAAAACTTTTAGGTCAGCTGAACATAAGTAGTTTTCACCCTTACTGAGAGCATCCTCTAGGTCGAAAGTATCAAGTCCTAGCTGGTTTGGCATGATGACATAAGAATCATCTGGGACACGTCTTGCAATCCAGTGGTGGCCACCGATGGTTTCTAGCCACCAAATTTCGTTTTCGTCTTGGAAGGCAATGCCGTTTTTTTCGTAGGTTCCATATTCTTCTAGGAGGGAACCTAGGCGAAGGACACCTTCTCTAGCAGAGTTTATATATGGGAGGACTATTGAAACAAGGTCTTCCTCACCAATGCCACCAGGCACTTCTTCCTTAAAATCTTTATCACCTTTTTTTCCTACAGGTTTTTGGTAAACAACAAGGGGGTCTGCACCTAAAACTCTTTCGTTAGAAGTAATTGTTTCGGTCGCAGTCATAGCTACGTTTTTAGAATTTACCCCGCAAGCGCCCCAAATTCCTTGACCTGCCACAGCTTCTGGCATGGCTGTATAGGTGAGAGGGTTTGATGGTAGAGGTATTTCCACCTTAGAAATCACTGCTTTATAGACCTTAACTTGGTCTTCTGATTTTATTAAAACAAATTTTTTTGGACTATATGAACCACTGCCAGAATCCTCATTTCTGGCAACTAGGGTTGATCCGTCAAAGCTTGCATTTTTACCTACAAGTATAGTTGTACATGCCATAGTAAATCTCCTTTTCTTTATATAAATAATGTACCGTTTACCCAAAGAAATGAAACAGAATTAAAAAAATTTTTAAAAATTTTTCGAAAAAATAAACAGGTGTAAATGGCAAAGTTTCAATCTTGTTTAAGGGTAGAGAAAAATATTTTTTCTTAATTTTCGAGAACGATTCCGATATTTAATTGACATAATTCTAATTATTATATATAATAAGCATATGATAAACGCTTTCATATCATTTTTTAGGAGGAAATATGAAAAAAGGAATAAAAACAATAATGGCCCTATCACTTGCCTTTGTTATGGCAGCATGTGGTGGAGCTAAAGACGGTGGCAAAGAAGCTGCTGAAGGCGGTAAGGAAGCTAATAAAGATACAAGCGCAAAATTAACTGTGCAAGCAGAAGAAGGCTGGGTAGATTATTACAAAGCTGCTGCAGAACGTGTAAAAAAACAGTTTCCAAATGCAGACATCGAAATCAAAACTGTAGGCTCATTCGACCACTTAGATATAATCGATGCTACAGCTGCAACTAACGAAGACGTTGCTGACCTATTTGCAATTCCAGCAGACAGGCTTTATGGTCTACATGGAAATGACATTTTAGCAGCTATTGACTCTCAAAAACTTGCTAAAGAAATTGGTGGTTGGGATGATTTTGATAAGGGAATCGGTGGAAACTTCAAAATCGATGATGAATATTTTGCTTTTCCATTCAACATTGAAACACTTATTACTTATGTAAACAAGAAAAACGCTGAAGAAAAGAAAGTTGACCTTTCAAAACCAATTGAAATCAACGATGTAGCTGATGAATCAACAGTTTTACTACCAATTTTTGATGCTTGGTACGGTGTTGCAGCAACAAACTCTTCAGGAATCGAACTTCTTGGAAAAGATAAAGATGGTAAATTATTCTCAGACTTCACAAAAGAATGGGATGAATTAGAACCAGAAAAACAAGCTACAGTTAAGGCACTTTTCGAGTATTGGAAAAAACACAACGAAGCTGGTACACAATTATTCGATGCTGACGCTGGTTGGGGATACATTGATGATACCTTCAAACCAGGCAAGGGTGGCGTAGCTAGACTTGGTGGACCATGGGATGCAGCTCCTATATCTGAACAAGCAGGCGAAGGCAACCTAGAAATTTTCCCAATTGGACAATTAACTCTAGCAGGCAAACCACTTACTCACTGGCAAGGTGGATGGGGACTTGCAATGAACGCTAGAATCGAAGAAGATGCTGACAAGGTAGCTCTTGCAGAAGCAATGATCAAAGAAATTGTAAATCCAGAATTCGCTGCTGACCTATACAAGGCAACAGGTAAGGTACTAGAAAATGTAAGCGCTGAAAAATATCAAGGAATGGACCTCCCAGAAACTGATAAGAAGATCATCGCAGCTACAATCACTTCTTACAAAGAAGCTCCAGCAAGACCACTATTTAAAGAGTGGGGCGATGTATGGGATACCTACAAAAACGCAATACTATCTTGGAACTCTGTAAAACCAGCTGACGAAAAAGCTGCATACGCAGAATTAAAGGCATCATTCGAAGCAATGATGGCAAACTTTAACCATTAAAATTATTAAGGGGCGTCCATTAGGACAGCCCCTTATATTTCAAAGTTATGGAGAAAGTAAAGCAAAGAAATAAATTTTTATTAAAAATACTAATAATATCTGCGCTAATCATCCTTAATTTTAGCTTAGAAGCTATGATGATGGCAAAAGATCCAAGTGTTTTTACAACTATTTCTAAAATTAACCCAGAACTAAGTTATGATGATTTTTTAAACTCGATTATTTTTTCATTATTTATCAAGGTTATAAATCCCATAACTATATCCCTATACACCTTTTTTACTATTAAAAAATACGGAATTAACAAAACCTATAAGCTATTTTTTGGGGCAATGACTCTTATTAGTATAGTCAACCTATTTTTTTCATTTAGCATAGGATCTGTATTTTATTATCTAGGACTTATACTAAATATTTTCTTATTAATAGTAATAACAAGACAAGAAAGGTAATGATAATGACTTATGAAAAAAGCCTTATAGATAGGAGGGGCAGGACTTATCCAAGAAAGAATCAATACATTATAGATTTGATTGAAGCTAAAGAAATCGGTTCCAGCCCTAAATATACTAAAGCAAACCATCCATACAATATTAAGTTAAAAGAATATGAAAATCAGAAAAAAGCCCTCCTAGAAAAAGCGAAAAGTGAGGCTAGTTCTGATAAACACCTTCCAACAGATGGTAAATTAAAAGACCTATATATAGAAAAACTCGTGGCAGAGAAGATGAGGTCTTTCTATGAGGAAAACAAAGATTTATCTTATGATAGTCTTCTTGACTACAGGCTTAATGAGCTTGATGTAAATGAGATACCAAAAATCTTAGACCACGATAAATTTTTAAAAGACAGCTTAAAAGATGCTTTAGAACGTCAAAAAAACTTGACTAGCGAATATATCGAAGCAGAAAGTAAGTTTATCGAAGCTGATAGGAAGGTTCTTAAGGAAAGATATGAACACGATGTAGCCGAAATCGAAGAGGCTTTCAAAGAAGAAAGAATATCTAAAAAAGCCTATAAGGCTACTAAAGAACAATTAAAACAAAAGTTTAAAGATCAAAACCTAAAGATAGACTACAGGAATCCTGAAAGATCAATAAAAGAAGAGATTGAATCTTATAACTATAAGCTTAAAGAAGATCTTAAACACTCCTTAAAGATTTTGGAAGAAGAAAGATCAGATGCTAGGAGAAGGACACCTATAGAAGTAGAAAAGGAAAGACCTTTTAAATCTATAATTACAGCACCAATCCCAGGTCTTGGCCAACTATTAAATGGTCAATGGCAAAAAGCTTTGATGTTTTTCATCGGTGCCTTATTTGTATATTTTATAGCTATTCCTTATGCGCTTGGCTTTGGAAATTACCAAGGAGACGGTATCGCAGGTCTTATTTCCCTAGCCCAAGGTGGCAAGAGACTTGATAGGTCTATAATCTTTATGATAGAGGGAATCTTAGCCCTAGCCTTTATCCTAATTGGACTTTGCATCCTTATAGGATCATTTCTAGATGCCTATAGGACTGAAAAGGGAGAAATCCAAGGCATAAGACCAAATTCATTCTTTGAAACAAGGAAGTACCTAAGAACTGATGGGTTCCCATACCTAATAACTTCACCAGCTCTTTTGGTAATTGTTTTTATAGTAATAGTACCAATCGTAACAGCTATTCTAATTTCCTTTACAAATATGGATCCACAACACCAAAACAAGTTCACTTGGATTGGTCTAAATAACTATATTTCTATAGCAAGTGGTCAAGGAATAGCAGGTAAGGCCTTCTGGCATATTTTTGGTTGGACAATTATGTGGACAATCGCAGCTTCTACACTTGCGATTGTATTGGGCTTCATCTTTGCTCTTATGGTTAATAACGAAAGAATCAAAGGTAAGAAGTTTTTTAGAACTATTTATTTATTGCCATGGGCAATACCAGCCTTCATCACAATCATGTTCTTCTCAATCATGACCAGTCGTGGGGGTGTAATAACAGAGGCTGTAAATTCTTTGTTTAACACATCGTTAGACATTAAAAATAACACAGTTCAAACAAGAACAGCCCTAGTGCTACTTCAAGGTTGGTTGGGACATTCTTATATATTCCTTCTTACAACTGGTGTACTCCAAGCTATACCAAAGGACTTATATGAGGCTGCAAGCATAGACGGAGCTACAGGATTCCAAAGGACATTAAAGATAACAATTCCTTTGGTACTTTTCCAAATATCTCCAATGTTAATCAACCAATACACATTTAACTTTAACAACTTCTCAATAATTTACCTCTTTAACGGCGGTGGACCATTCAATCCACAAGTTTATGGTAACTTAGCGGGATCAAGTGATATTTTGATTTCATACATCTATAACTTGACTATGAACAGTCAGTACCAGGCGATAGGAGCTGCGATTACAGTATTCATCTCTATAATACTCATAATCATTTCCTTCTTTGGTTACATGAAATCATCAGCCTTCAAGGAGTATTAGTATGTTTAAGAAAAAGAAAAATAAAGACCTCTACCTATCAGACCTCCAGCCACTTACAACTGCAGGCAAGGTAGCCTTGACACTTTCCTACCTAATCTTATTTATATGGGCTGCGATTATCGTTGTACCACTCGTAATCATGGTTGTTTCATCATTCAATGGCAACCAAGGCCAATATATATCAATGACAGGCGACTTTGTATTTTCTGTAAATAACTTTAAGTATTTATTTGAAAAAACTCAGTTCTTAAGATGGGTAGTAAATACATTGAAAATAGCAACAGCAACAACAATCCTCACCCTAATCTTTGTATCTTTCACAGGCTATGCTTATTCAAGATTCAGATTTAGGGGCAAGAAAGCAAGTCTTATAACCATAATGCTAGTTCAGATTATCCCAGCCTTCGCAGGAATCACTGCTTACTATGCTATACACACAATTATTTCAGGTGTAGTACCGGTATTTTCTCGTACAATGATGCTGATTTTAATCTATTCTGGTGGGGCCATAGCAGGTAATACCTTTATCTTAAAAGGTTACCTTGATTCTATATCCCAAGAGCTTGATGAGGCAGCAAGGATAGATGGATGTTCAAACTTCCAAGTATATAGGCTAATAATAATGCCACTTGCAAGACCAATGCTAGCAATCATAGCCCTTCAATGTTTCATAGGACCATTTCTTGATTACATGATGCCAAAAATACTCTTGACAAATCCAGCAGATTACACCTTGGCAACAGGCCTATTCACCCTAATATCAGACGTTAGAAATATGAACCAACCGGCCTTTGCAGCAGGAGGCTTCTTATCAGCCATCCCTGTTATGCTCCTCTTCTTGTTCCTACAAGATGAGTTAGTTGGAGGATTGTCATCAGGTGCAGTGAAAGGATAAAATAATGAGAGTTAAATTAGATAATTTAGGAAAAAAATATGAAGGAAGGGATAAGTTTACTATTAGAAATATCGATCTTGATATCAAAGATAAAGATTTCTGTGCTATCCTAGGTCCTTCAGGTTGTGGAAAATCAACCCTAGTAAGAATGATAGCGGGCCTTAACTCAATAACAGAAGGTACCCTATACTTTAACGACAAAATAATGAACACAGTAGAGCCAAAGGATAGGGACATTGCCATGGTATTCCAATCTTACGCCCTCTACCCACACATGACAGTATATGATAACATGGCCTTCTCCCTAAAAATGAAAAATGAGAGAAAAGAAGTCATAGACCAAAGAGTGCAAGAAGCAGCAGACATTTTGCAATTAAGAGACTACCTATATTCTAGACCATCAGACATATCAGGTGGTCAAAGACAAAGGGTAGCCCTAGGTCGTGCTATAGTAAGAAAACCATCAGTATTCTTAATGGACGAACCACTTTCAAATCTTGATGCTAAACTTCGTGAGCACATGAGAGTTGAAATTGTAAGGATTCATAACCAGCTAGAAACAACCAGCTGCTATGTAACCCACGACCAAACAGAAGCTATGACCATGGCAACAAAAATCATCCTTCTTGACCAAGGTAAAATCCAACAAGTAGGAGCACCAAATGAATTCTACCAAAGACCAGAAAACCTCTTTGTAGCAGGCTTTATCGGTTCACCAACTATGAACATCATAGAAGGTAAAATAGAAAATGGTATGTTTGTCAACAAGTCTGGCCTTATGAAAATAAAAGCAAACGACAAAGATGCAGCAGCACTTAAAAATTATGAGGGTAAGGAAGTTTATCTTGGAATAAGATCAGAAAGATTTATACCAGGTGAACACGAATATAACTCTGTAACTGCAACTATTGAAGTTATAGAAATGCTAGGCAAGGAACAAATAATCTACTCAAGAATGGAAGATGGCACAGAGCTCGTAGTAAGCCAGCCAGGCCATTATGAATATAGAAAAGGTGAAACTCACACCTTCAGCCTAGACCCAGAAGCCCTCCACTTCTTTGACGGAGAAAGCACAAATAGAATCAACTAAACAAAGAGAGTCGGATGCCCGACTCTTTTTTGTTAGGGTAATAATTACAACTGATTTAAGTAAAAAGAAAATTAAAATAATCGGAGATTTTACTTATCTGTGTATTTATTGGTGGTCTAATACTATTTTTGGTAATTATCTATTTTAAAATATGAATTATAAGGAAACATCAAGCCCTTCTATTCTAAGGAGGGCTTTTTTTATTTCCTTGCCATAGGCAAATCCACCAAGGCTTCCGTCTGATTTTATCACCCTGTGGCAGGGAATTATGATTAAAAAAGGATTTTTGCCGATGGCTGTGCCTACTGCTTGGTTCGCTCTTGGCCTTCCTATTATTTTTGCGATTTCTTTATAAGCGGAAGTTTTTCCGTAGGGGATTTTTAGTAAAGCTTGCCAGACTGATTTTTGAAAGTCAGTGCCTTCTGGGTCCAGGAGGTCTAAGTGATCAAAGCTTGTTCTTTTTCCTTCTAGATATTCTAAAATTTGGTCTTTAAAGGTATTAAAGATTGGCTGGTCGTGGCTTTTTTTATAAATTTCATCAACTAATTCGATTTTCTTTATCTTTTCCTCATAGGAAATTTTTATAGTTCCTAATTGTGACTTAAAATAACCGTATTTCATAGGTTTATTATACCTTGGTTTATTTCTCAAAAATTCGTATAATGATAGGAGTAAAGGGGTTATTATGGAAAGATTAGAAAAGATTCAAAAAATTGTAGATTTTATTAAGGCTGGTGAAAAGGACGAAAAGAACTTTAGGTTGGGCTTTGAAATAGAACACTTTGTTGTTAATAAGGATACTTTAGAAAGCAAATCTTTTTATGGCCACGACGGGGTAGGCGAGATTCTTGAAGACTTAGCTAGCCTTGGCTATAAAAAAGCTGATGAAACTGGCATGGCTTTTTCTGATGGCAGTGTCGATATCTCAATAGAGCCTGCTGGTCAATTTGAGCTTGCCCTAAGGGCTAAGGCCTCTGTTGGTGAACTTTTTGAAGTTTACAAGACCCACATGGAAAGACTTGTTCCTATTTTTGAAAGAAGGGGCCTTCTTTTAGTTGCTCTCGGCTATCATCCAAAATCTAAAATTGATGAAATAAAGATTATTCCAAAGACTCGCTACGATTTCATGTACAAGTATTTTGAAAAATATGGGGGAGAGTTTGCCCACAATATGATGAAAGGAACTAGCTCCATGCAGTTGGCAGTGGATTTCAAAAACGAAGAAGATTTCAAAAAGAAATATTTTCTAGCTTCTGCCCTTAGCCCATTTTTGTATTCAGTCTTTGATAATTCCTTGATATTTGAAGGTGAAATTTATATCGACAGGAACTTAAGACAAACAATTTGGGAATATACAGACAGGGACAGGACTGGGCTTTATGATTTTGCCTTTGATTCTGACCTATCTTATAAAAAATATGCCGAAAAAATTCTCGATACACCTATGATTTTCATGCCAACACCTGATGGTGAAACTTATATAGGCAGGAAAACCTTAGACGAATTAATGACAGAAGAAAATACTGATGAAATGGTAAACCACGCCCTTTCTATAGTCTTCCCAGATGTGAGGGTGAAATCCTACATTGAAATTAGGATGCCGGATAATATTCCATATCCTTACAACATGGCGGCAGCCGCTCTAATAAAGGGCATATTTTTTGATGATCAAACTTTAGATAAGGTCTATGAACTTTTTTCTGATATGACTTATGACCAGGCCCAAAAGCTTAAGAGCAATGCAACTAGGATGGGGATTTTTGCTCTTTATGAAAATGTAGAAATTTTCCAACACGTCCTAGATATAATTGACATAATTAGGCCAGTTCTTGAGGAAAATGAAAATAAATACCTAGACGAACTTGAGTCTATGCTTGATTTTGGGATTGTACCAAGGGATATTTTTGCGAAAATTTATAAGGAAAATCCAAAGAGGGCTGTTTATGAATTTTCTGTAAATAGGTTTGTGGAGGCAATCAATGGCTAAGGTAAAAAAAGCCTACGAATGCACAAACTGTGGACATATCCAAAATGTTTGGGCAGGCCAGTGTCCAGCTTGCAAGAAGTGGGGAAGCCTAGTTGAAACAACCATCAAGGAAGAAAAAGTGGGAAACAAAGTCGTCCTTGATGATGATAAAAAAGCTAAAATGCTAAGGGAAATCGAAATAAATGAATCGGAGAGAATCCACTCAGCCTACGAAGAATTCGACAGAGCTGTGGGAGGAGGACTTGTTCGTGATTCGGTTTCTATCCTTACAGCTAGACCGGGTGCAGGTAAGTCTACACTTTTATTACAATTATCAAAATCTTATGCTGACGAGGGGCTCAAAGTACTCTACGTATCAGGAGAAGAAAGTGAAAGTCAGATAAAATCAAGGTCGCAAAGGATAATGAAAGATGAACCAAAAAATCTTTGGATCCTTTCGACAAATTCTATGGACCTTGCCATTAAGGAAATAAAGGCAACTGGTGCTGACATAGTAGTCCTAGACTCCATCCAGACTTTTTCCCTCCAAGAATTTGACAACAAGCAAGGATCTCCTACCCAGACCATAGAAGTCGCAGGTAAGGCTGTGGAAATGGCAAAAAATCCAGAGAAAAAACGTGCCTTCATCATGGTGGGCCACATGACAAAGACTGGTGAAATGGCAGGTCTAAGAACCCTCGAGCATCTGGTAGATACAGTCCTAATCCTAGATGGAAGTCCTGATGAAGACCTAAGAGTCTTAACTTCAAGCAAAAATAGGTTTGGAAGGACAGGGGAGATTGGATTGTTTTCGATGGATGAGGAAGGCTTAATAGAAATTACAAATCCGAGTGAATATTTCATCACACAAAGGGATAGCGAAATCGAAGGCTCAGCTATCTCTGTGACCAAGGAAGGCTCAAGGCTTTTAGAAGTGGAAATAGAGTCGCTTGTGTCAAAGTCCTTCATGCCATATCCCCAAAGAATTGGCGATTCCCTAAGGCGAGATGACCTAAACACCCTAATTTCTATCCTTCAGGAAAGAGCAGGACTTAACTTATTTGACATGAATGTCATAATAAAAACTACAGGTGGGCTTAAATTATCCGAACCATCTGTAAACCTCGCTATAATTATGTCGATAGCATCTTCCTACCTTAAAAAACCAGTTTCAGATAAGGTGGTTTTTATAGCAGAAGTAGGTCTTACTGGAGAACTTAAAAAAGTGCCTCAGGCCAAGCAAAGAGTTAAGGAATTAGAAAGACTTGGCTATGAAAAAGTCTATTTAGCAAAAAATAGCCTAGAGCAAAAGGATTTTAAAGCAATAAAAATTATTCAGTTAGCAAATATAAAAGAGGTTATTACAAACGTCTTCAAAGTGTAAATCAAGGGGATCATCCTTGATTTTTAGGTAAATAGAAGGTGTACTTTATAAGTAAATATTACACAAACAGAATATTTTAAGGATAGTAATATGAAAAAAATATATTCTTAGTAGGCGCACTTGGCCTCCTTCTTCCTCTTTCTACTTGTAGCAAAGATGAGAAGGCAAGTGAAGACACCAAAGAAAAAGAACAACCTGCAAAAGCCGAAAAGAGCATTGATGATGGTAGCTTTGAAGAAGTAGCTACAGGACATAATGGTGATATCAAATTATCTGTGACTTTTAAAGATAATAAGATTGAAAAAATAGATGTAGTTGAATCTTCTGAAACACCAACAATTGCAGATACAGGATTCAAAGAAATAATTAATAGAATCTTAGAACATCAAACCTGTAAGGTTGATAATATTACCGGAGCAACTGTCACATCTGATGCTGTTAAACAAGCAGTATCTAAGGCAATAGATGAAGCTCATGGTAGTGAAGACTTCAAAAAAGAAGTAAAAGAAGAACCAAAAGAAGCAATCAATATAGACACTGACTTATTAGTTGTAGGTGGTGGTGGAGCTGGACTTAGTGCAGCTTTGTCAGCAGACCAAGAAGGTAATAAGGTTACAGTTTTAGAGAAAAATGCTATGCCAGGTGGCCATACTGCCTTATCTGGTGGTTTTGCTTTGATTACTGGTTCCAAAAATCAAAAAGATGTCTATGGTGTTAAAAATGATAGCGTAGAGTCTGTATATGAAGATAATATGAAAAATGGTGGTGGAAAGTCTATACCAGAAGATTTGAAGCTTTATGCTGAGAAGATGGGAGAAGCAACAGATTGGACTGTTGATTATGTTGGTTCAAAAATCCCTGAAAAATTAACTTCACTTGGTGAAAATAGCGTAGATAGGGCTATGATCTATGAAGGAGCAGGTGCTGGCTTTGTTCAATCATTGTTGGATAAAATAAAAGATACTAAGATAGATTTAAGGACAAATACTAAAGTTGCTGAACTAATCTATGAAGATGGCAAGGTTGTTGGTGCTAAGGCTACAATGTCTGACGGTACACCTGTAGAAGTAAAGGCTAAGGCAGTTCTTCTTGCGACAGGTTCTTATGGTGCCAATAAAGAAATGCTTCCTGAAAGCTTGGATAAATTTGTATTTTATGGTGCTCAACTTGCCCAAGGTGAAGGTCAAAAGATGGCTCAAGACATTGGAGCAGATGTTGTAAACCAAGGCTATGTTGAACTTTTTGAAAATGGTGTTGAATGGAAACCAGGCATAGCAAAATCAACCTATAATGGCTCTATGGCAACTTGGGATGTATCAGGAATCTTGGTTGACAGGGCAGGAAACAGAGTTGTAAATGAAAGATCTGCTGGTATTAACATTGTTAAGGAAATGGAAAAACAAGAAGATGGCAGACTATTCTTGATAATGGATGCTGCTACCTACAAGGCTTTTGAAGATAATGTTGCAGGCTATGGTATTACAAAGAAAATGCTTGATGATTGGATAGCAACAGATGGAGCAAAAATTCCTTATTTTGCTAAGGCTGATAGCCTAGAAGAACTAGCTAAAAAGGTAAAAATTGATCCAGAAGGATTGAAGAAAACTGTTGAGAGATACAATGGTTTTGTAGCGAATAAAAAAGATGAAGATTTCGGCAGAGATCCTAACTATATGAAGGCTAAGATTAGCGAAAATGGTCCTTATTATGTTGTTGAACAATTGCCAAGATATGCAACAACCTTGGGTGGATTAAAAATCGACAACCAACTAAGGGTAATCAACAAAGAAGGTAAGGCTATTGAAGGTCTCTTCGCTTCAGGCGATGTAGCCGGTGGTGCTCGTGGAGATGACTCTATACCAGGAGCAGATTTTGGTTGGGCAGTAACATCAGGTTATGAAGCTGGTAGAACAATTAGCGACTATTTAAAAAATAAAAATTAAATAAAAATTTAAAAAGGGCACCCCTTAATCCACTTGGAAAGGGGAGCCCTATTTTTGTCGTTTTACTTGCTTGCTTTTATACCGGCAAGGGTGCCATCGGCAACAGCTGTGGCTATTTGTTTTACATCTTTAATTCTAACATCTCCTGCGAAAAATAAGCCGTCAACTTTTGAACTTATGTCTTCAGCAAGGAAGGTATTTTTTATTTCGGCTAGGTCTTTGACTAGGTCGGTATTGCCGTTTTGACCGATTTGGACATAGATTTCTATGCCTTCTTTATCTTCAATTACACAATCATATAAGATGGCCTTAACACACTTATCATCTCTTACTTCTATATCTTTAAGGCTTGTAGATGTGTGGACTTTTATCTTATCTGAAGCTTCGATTTGCTTTTTAAATTCGTCAATGCACATAAGAGCATCTTGATTTTGAACTATGTGGACTTCTTTGGCGAATTTGGCTATATATAAGGCTTCCTTGCTGGCTCCATCAGATCCACCGTTTACTACAACAGTTTTATTCTTAAGGCTTTCTTCATTGCCATATGGCCAATGTTTAACCTCGAAGCCCTTGTAGTCCATGTCAAGTTCTTTTAAGTGAGAACCCGCCGCATATATAAGTTTTTTACCTTCATAGGTATTTTTATTTGTTTTTACAAGGAAAAAGTCGTCTTTTTTCTCTATAGACAAACACTCTTCATAAGTTACGTCAATCTTAGAAAAGGCGAGTTGGTCTTTTAGTTTTTGTGAAAATTCCTCACCTGATTCATTATCGGCAAGACTAGCATAATGACTAACTTTGGAAACATGGCTAATTAGACCACCTACCCTATCTTTTTCTAGTAAAAGTAGGTCCTTGCCACGAGCCTTTGCATATAAGGCTGCACTTACACCGGCAGGGCCTGCTCCAATTATAATTATATCTTTCATATTTTTCACCTCGATATTACTATCTGATAGAAATAATCAATTGCAAGTATTTATAAGAGATTTTAGGCTTGCTTTTCTAAATTTTTCCGGGGCGATTTAAAGCAGATAAGGTTTAACAGATTCTTTTTAAGCTTAGAAATTTTTAAGAGTAATCTTTAAAACTTACAAAAAAATTAATTATTTAAAATGAAATTTAGTGTACAATAGAAGTATGAGAAAGATTAGAAATTTATTTATAATTGCCTTACTTTTGATTATAGCTGTTTTTATTAGCACTAGGGTCAAAAAACAGGCTGAGGATCAAAATTTTATATCAAAGGCAGTCTACCTTTACAACCTAACTGATGATAAGGAAGTCCTTGCTAAAAACGAAAATGAAAGGTTGCCAATGGCTTCACTTACAAAAATTATGACTGTAAGGGTAGCCTTAAAGCACATAAAAGATCTCGGTCAGATAGCTCCTGTAGATACAGATGCTTATTACAGAGCGGTTGAAATGAATGCATCAATGGCAGGCTTCAATGGAGGAGAAACTACAACCTATAGGGACTTGTTATATGCAACCATGCTAAGGTCAGCTGGTGAAGCTGCAGACAGTCTTGCCATAAATATATCTGGGTCTATGGATAATTTTGTAGACCTCATGAACCAGGAAGCAAAAGATTTGAAATTGAAAAACACATCATATGCCAATGCCGACGGTATGGATAATCCTTCAAACTACCAATCTGCCAAAGATTGTGCCATGCTTATAAAAGATAGTCTTAAGGATGGAAATTTTAGGGCGATTTTTACAAAAAAAGACTTCAAGACAAGTCCAACAGTCAATCACCCAGACGGGGTTTACCTAGAATCAACAATTTTCCACCACCTAAAAAAATACCAGCAAAATGGCTTTGAAATAATTGGAGGCAAGTCTGGAACAACTGATGACGCTGGACTTTGCTGGGCAACTCTTGCTGTGAAAAACAACAAGGAATACATCCTAGTTGTAATGGGCGTGCCCTATGATAACATAAACAACCTAAACGATGGTCACATAGAAGAAACTTTGAGGATTTACGAGAGTATAGGAGACTAAAATGGAAAAAATTTTATTTTTAGAAGGGAAGTTTTCAGAGAAAATTTGGGGAGGAGCTAGGCTTAAAACCGAATATGCTTACCCTATTCCATCAGATAAGACAGGAGAGTATTGGGCGATTTCTGGCATGGAAGGTGCTTCGTCTGTCGTCACAAATGGTGACTTTAAGGGAGAAAGCCTAAGAGATATTTACAGAAACCACAAGGATTTATTTGGAAATTCTAAAGAAGAAAATTTTCCACTCTTGGTAAAAATAATTGATGCAGCAGACGACCTTTCAATCCAAGTCCACCCGGATGATGAAATGGCAGCTCGCCTTGAAAATTCAAAGGGCAAGACTGAGTGTTGGTATATCCTAAATGAGGAAGATGCGTCAATTGTTTTTGGCCTAAAGGTTAAAAGCAAAGAAGAAGCTATAAAATTAATTGATGAAAGAAAATGGACTGACCTATTAAGGGAAGTGCCTACCCAAAAAGGTGATTTTTTCTTTGTCAGGGCAGGCACAGTCCACGCCATAAAAAAAGACTCCCTAATCCTTGAAATACAACAAGCTTCAGACATCACCTATAGGCTATATGACTATGATAGGAAGGATGCTGATGGAAATTTAAGACAGCTTCACTTAGAAAAATCCAAAGAAGCCATAAAAATAATCAAGGAAGAAGGACAAATCCAAAAAATATCCCAACAAGGTTATGAGGAGAGAATCCTAACGGAAAATGAATACTTTGAAGTTAGAGAATTTAAGTTTAAATCCGAAGGTGTTTTTAAAAGAGCAAAGCCTTACCTCCTAGAATCTGTAATTGAAGGGGCAGGAGAAATTGAAATAGACGGAGAAGTTTATCCTCTTAAAAAAGGAGATTTCTTTATAATTACAAATTTTGCTAAGGATTATAAAATTACAGGAAAACTTACAATCATAGAAGCGAATCCTATGGAGGTCTAAGATGAAAAAAGGTATTATAGAGGGATTTTATGGTATTCCCTGGACCTTTGAAGAAAAAATGTCGATGATAAAATTTCTCGCAGAGATCGACATGGACCAATATATCTATGCACCAAAAGACGATCCCTACCACAACAAAGAGTGGCGCAAGCCTTATCCAGAAGAAGAGATTGGAAAGATTAAGGCCCTAGCAGAGCTTAGCAGGGAAGAAGGTATAGAATTTACCTGGGCTATCCATCCAGGGCAAAATCCCTTTGACTTTGATCTTTATGATGAAGAAATTTCTAAGATTTTTGCCAAGTACAGGCAATTGATGGATGCTGGTGTTAGGTCTTTTGGACTTTGCATGGATGATATCGACAAAGCAGTCGCCTATGAAAAAAGAAATGCCCACATGAATCTCATAAGGGACTTGGCAGATTTTGTGGAAAAGGAGACAGGAAATCATCTTTACTTTGTCCACCCTTGGTACAATGACGCTTGGATTAACGAGCAGGGTTATGAATACGAAGCCCTCTTGAGGGATATTAAAAATCTTAACGTCATGTGGACCGGCAACCAGGTTGTCGCACCGATTTCTCATAAGTCAAACGAAGACTTCAGAAAAAGAACCGGCAAAAAGCCATATATTTGGTTTAATTGGCCAGTAAATGATTATAGGCCGGATAAAATTTTTATGGAAATTTTTGAATTTTACGATTCAAAAGACCTAAACTTTGACGGCTTTTACCTAAATCCAATGAACCAGGCAGAAGCTTCAAAAATAGCAATCTACCAATTGGGTGAATATTTGAAAAATCCTCTAGCATACGAGCCGGAAGATGCCTTTATAAAGGCAATAAATTTTTTGGAGCCAAAGGCGAGTGGGGATTTATTTGAACTTGCTTCTAGTTTTTGTGGGTCCTTGGTCTATGAGAGGACAGAGGGAAAGAAATTTAGTGAAGATAGGGAGATTAAAAGAGCCTTTGATCAAAAAGATTTAAAAACTCTAAACTATCTTTTGGGAGAAAAAATAAAGGCCGCAGAATATTACCAAAAAAATCACGCAAATGAAGACCTATATAGGGAAATAAAACCCTTTGTAGTAAGCTTACAAAATCTTTCGAAAGCTATTTTAGCAAAGTTTGATGGAAATATAAACGAGGCAGAAAACCTATATAAAGAATCTAAAAATATTAAAATCCAAGTCTTAGGCGACGAAGGCTTAGAAGAAGTTAATGTAAGAACCAGCGAAGTCTTGGAAGAAATTTACCAAAAAATTTAAGCACAAAAAAGGCAGCCTAAGCTGCCTCTTTTTATTTAGATTTTGCTTCTATAATTAATTTTTGTTTCAAATTCCAAAGTTTTTGGGAAAGGTCTACGTAATAATTGTGTGGGGCATCATACCTCTTAACTTCATCCCAAAGGCTTGCGACTTCTTCTTTTCTATAGGCGGCGATTTTTTCTAGGGAAGGTTCCTCGTAGACTAGCTTACCTTTTTCGAAGATTTTAACTTGCATTTGTCTTGCCTTGTAATTTTTCATTTTTTTCATCTTCCAAGTGAAAAGTGGGTCAAAGATTACAAGAGGTTCGGAATCGTCAACTTCTTCGTCCCTAAGGGCTATATAATCTGCCTCTGCCTTGCCGGTTTCTTTGTCATAAAGCCTGTAGACTTTCTTGAAGCCTGGAGTTGTAATTTTTTCTACATTTTCAGAGACTTTGATTTTAGCTTCAAGCTCACCTTCTTTTTCGATTGCAACAAGCTTATAAACCCCACCAAAAACAGGGTCAGACTTGGCAGTAATTAGCCTTTCACCTATGCCAAAGGAGTCGATTTTTGCTCCCTGGGCAAGGAGGGATTCAATTTTAAATTCATCAAGTGAATTTGAAGCGACAATCTTAAAGTCCTTAAAACCATTTTCATCAAGCCTTTTTCTAACTTCCTTAGAAAGGTAGGCCAAATCTCCTGAGTCAATCCTAACTCCACCTGTAAGTCCCCTTGGCACGAGTTCTTCCTTAAAGACCTTCATGGCATTTACAAGGCCAGATTCAAGTGTGTCGTAGGTATCAATTAAAAGGATACAATTAGTTGGGTACATTTTTGAGTAGGTTTTAAAGGCTTCGTACTCTGAATCAAAGGCCTGAATCCAAGAGTGGGCCATGGTGCCTGAGGCCTTAAAGTCATATTTTTTGGCCGAATAGGTGTTGGATGTGATAGGGGCACCAGCTATGTAGGCAGCCCTTGCACCTGTAATAGAAGCGTCAGCACCTTGAGCACGTCTTGCCCCAAATTCCATAACAAGCCTGTCGCCAGCTGAAGATACAATCCTGTTGGTCTTTGTAGCTATTAGGGAATTAAAATTCATTGATAAGAGCAAGTAGGTTTCAATTATAGAACACTCTATGATTGGCGCCTTGACAGTAACAATTGGTTCGCCCGGAAACATAACTGATCCTTCAGGAAAGGCATAGACGTCTCCAGTAAACTTGAAATTTCTCAAATATTCTAAAAATCCTTCAGAAAAACCACCCTGGTCCTTAAAATATTCTATATCTTCGTCGGTAAAGTGGAGGTTTTTAATATAGGAAATTATATCATTTAGACCTGCGAAAATCGCATAGCCACCACCATCAGGATTTTTTCTGTAAAAGGCATCGAAGACTGCGACGGTGTCTTTCATTCCGTTTTCGTAATAACCATTAGACATAGTGAACTCATAAAAATCACTAAGCATGGTTAGGTTTCTAATCTCTTTCATAAACTCCTTCTTAAATATTTTCTCATTTAATATTTTATTGCAAATATTATCTTACCTATATTTATACCCTAAAAGTGGAAAACTTTCTTTAAATATTTATCGTACACAAATTTTTAAAGAAAAGTACAATAATAAAAAAAGCGAGGATTAGATGTATATATTTGATATAGACGGTACCTTGTTATACACAATAGATACCATAACTTATTTTATAAATGAAACTTTAAAGAAATTTGATTTGCCTTCTTGTCCAAAAGATAAGGTTGAGGCTTTTGTGGGAAATGGACCAGTTGTCCTATGTGAAAAAACACTCGACTATGTTGGTGCAAGCAAGGATCAAGCTTTTAGGAAAAATTTTTTAGATTCTTATAATAAGGCCTACGATGATGACCCAGCCTACCTTACTAAGGCCTATGACGGAGTGAAAGAGGCGCTTGATGAACTTAAGAAAACAGGAAAGCCTCTTGTTTGTTTCTCAAACAAACCTGACGAAACTTGTAAGAAGGTCATTCCTGTTGTTTTTGGGGAAGGTTTTTTTGATGCTATCCTTGGTTATAGGGGAGATTATGAAAGGAAACCATCACCTGCAGGCATAATGATTTTAAAGGAAAAGTTTGGGGTTGATTTTTCAGATATTATTTATTTTGGTGATAGCGAAGTAGATATGAAGTGTGGAAAAAATGCTGGGATTTTTACTGTTGGTGTATCTTGGGGGTTCAGAGATAGGAAGGTTCTTGAAGATGCCAACCCAGATCTTATAATTGATGATCCAAGCCAAATGGTCATTAGGAGAGTCTAATGGGAGAAATTTCTTTAGCGAGAATCGATTCTAGGCTGGCAAGTGGCCAGCTTGTGAAGGACTGGTGTGAGAAATATGGCCTAAAAAAGGTAATCATTGCCAATGATAGGACTGCCGAAGACCCAATTAGAATTGAGGTGATGGACCTTACAATTCCAGAAGAAATAGAATCAACTTATTTGAAGGTGTCAGGTGTAAAAGATTTTCTAGACAAAAATGAGGGAGCGTATTTTTTGCTTGTAGAAACAACTTGCGACTTAGAAAAAATTTTGGATGCTGGTGTTTCAATCAAAGAAGTGAATGTTGGCATAATTCATTTGTCAATTGGTAAAAAATCTCTCACAGAGCTTGTAGCTGTGGACGAAAATGATTTGAGAATCTTCGATAAAATCAAAAATCAGGGAGCAAAAATTTTTATTAGGACTTCGGTTTTTGACGATGAAGAAAAAATAATTTAATAAAAGGCAAAAAATTATCAAAAAAATAAAAATCAACCTTGACAAGGTTGATTTTTGTAGTAATAGATGTTATAATTAGATGAGTTAAGGTTAAGTTAGGAGGGGAAGTTTTACTTCCCTTATTTACTTATCTATCTAAAAGACGAATTTGATGAAAAATAGAAAGAAAAAGGAGTTATTAATGAGCGAAGTTAGAGTAAGATTTGCACCATCCCCAACAGGATATTTGCATATAGGTGGTCTTAGGACAGCCCTATTTAATTACCTATACGCAAGGCATACTGGTGGAAAGATGCTTTTGAGAATAGAAGACACAGACAGGACTAGGTTTGTTGAAGGCGCTTTAGAGAACCTTCTAAAGGCTCTAAAATGGTCTGGAGTAGAAATTGACGAAGGTGTTATGCTTGATGAAAATGGTCATGTTACAGAAAAAGGTGACTGTGGTCCATATATCCAATCAGAAAGGGTGAAGGCAGGCATCTATGACAAATACATCGACCAATTAATCGAAGAAGGTAAGGCTTACTATTGCTTCTGCTCCCAAGAAAGAGTCGATAAGGTTAGAGACCAAATGAGAGCTGATGGCCTTACACCAAAATACGATGGTCTTTGCAGGTCTATTCCACTAGAAGAAGCTAAACAAAGAGTTGCCAATGGGGAAGAGCACACAGTTAGACTAAAACTACCTAAGGACTATGATATTTCCTTTAATGACAGGATTAAGGGCAAGATTACCTTTAATACTGACGACCAAGACGACCAAGTCCTTATAAAAAGAGATGGTTACCCAACCTACCACTTTGCTGTAGTTGTAGACGATCATTTGATGGGTATTACCCACGTTGTACGTGGCGATGAGTGGATTTCATCAACACCAAAGCACGTTTATCTTTACGAAGCCTTTGGTTGGCAAGCTCCAGAATATATCCACCTACCTACAGTTTTAAATAAGGACCACAAAAAATATTCAAAGAGAAACGGCGACGGCATGGTAGAAGACTTCATTGAAGAAGGCTATACACCAGAAGGTCTTATAAACTTCCTTTCACTCCTAGGTTGGTCACCAGACAGTGAAGAAGAAATCTTCACCATGGAAGAATTAGCAAAACAATTTGATTTTGACAGGGTAAATAAAACTGGTGCTGTTTTTGACAAGAAAAAACTTGACTGGGTTAACGGTCACTATGTAAGAGAATTAAGTCCAGAAGAACTTGCCAAAGACATCAAGCCATACATGATTAAGGCTGGCTTAATTGACGAATCTTATGACCACGACAAATTAGTTCTCCTTGCAGAAACATGGCAATCAGCCATTGATAAGTTCTCAGATGCACCAGAACTTGCTAAAAACTACTATATCAAGAGTGATGAAATAGAATATGACGATGACGCAAAAGAGGCAATTTCAACAGAAAATGCTAAAACTCTCTTTGCTGCATTTTTAAACCAACTTGACCAAGTAGATGAAATTGACGCTGATTTTGCTAAATCAGTTATGAAAACTATCCAAAAAGAAACAGGTATCAAGGGTAAGGACCTATGGTTCCCAGTAAGGGCGGCAGTTACAGGTTCAGTTCATGGACCAGACCTATCAAATGCCTTTTTAATAATGGGTAAGGACCTAGTTAAGGATAGGCTAGAATACGTAAGGGATAATTTTTAATGAAGATTTACAATACTCTTAGCAGAACTAAGGAAGTATTTAAACCAATTGAAGAAAATAAAATAAAAATGTACGTCTGCGGACCTACAGTTTATGATTATATGCACATAGGAAACGCCAGACCTTTGGTGATTTTTGACACCTTTAGGCGTTTTATGACCTATAGGGGTTATGATGTGACCTATGTGGTAAATTTCACCGATGTTGACGATAAGATTATAAAAAAATCTATCGAAGAGGGCATCACAACCAAGGAAGTCACAGACCGTTACATTGCCCAATACGTGACAGATGCCAAAGCCCTAAACCTAGACGAAGAAGATACTATCCACCCAAGGGCAACCGAGGTTATGGATGATATTATAAATTTCGTTAAGGGTCTTATTGATAAGGGTATGGCCTATGTTTCAGACGGCGATGTTTACTTTGATGTAAGCAAAAAAACTGACTACGGTAAATTATCAAGAAAAAATCTTGACGATCTAGTTCATGGTGCAAGCCAAAGGCTTGATGACAATGACGCAGGAAAAAAGAAAAACCCTGCAGATTTCACCCTTTGGAAGGCAACTAAGCTTTCCGGTGAAGTCGCCTGGGATAGCCCGTGGGGTAAGGGTAGACCAGGTTGGCACATAGAATGTTCTACCATGAATAAGAAAATTTTGGGAGATACAATTGACATCCATGCCGGTGGCGAAGATTTGGAATTTCCTCACCACGAAAATGAAATTGCCCAATCTGAAGCCCTAAATGAAGTGAAATTTGCTAACTATTGGATGCACAACGGGATGATTCAGGTAAATGGATCAAAGATGAGTAAGTCTGTCGGAAATTTCTTTACCCTTGATGATATCAAGAAGGAATACGACCTGATGACTATTAGGTTCTGGCTTCTTACAACATCCTATAGGCAGCCAATAAATTTTACTAAGGAAATAATCGACCAGGCTCAAGCATCTTTAGATAGGCTAAACAATGCTTATTTCAAGGCGGAAGAATTACTCGCAAAGACAAGCGAAAAAGAAATTTCAAGTGCGGAAAAAGATTTACTTCAAATCCTAGTTGATAAGGAAAATGAATTTGTAAGTGTAATGGAAGATGACCTAAACACTGCAGATGCCATCACAGTTTTATTTGATTTAGCAAAATTCATCAATACAAATTTAGATGGTGATTCTTCAAAAGATTTTGTGGAAAAAACTTTTGAAACATACTCTAGACTCTATGATGTCCTTGGACTTCTTGCCAAGAAGAAGGAAAGCGAAGTAGACGAAGCCTTTATAGAAGAAAAAATCGCAGAGAGAAACGCTGCTAAAAAGGCAAAAGATTTTGCAAAAGCTGATAAAATTAGGGATGACCTTAAAGAAATGGGCATCATCCTTAAGGATACCAGAGAAGGTACCAAGTGGGAGATAGGCTGATGGATAAGATTTACGGCAGAAAACCTGTAATCGACGCCATTGATTCAGGTGTAAAAATCTATAAGGCCTTTGTTATCAAACAAAATTCTAAGATTGTCGAAGAAATTATTGCAAAGCTCAATAAGGCGGATGTTGAGATAAATTTTGTAGATAAGAGATTTTTTGATAAAATAGAATTGAACCACCAGGGTGTTATGGTCGAGGCAGAATCATTTGAGTACAAGGACTTAAGAGATTTGGATAAATACCAAAGGCTTATAATCCTTGACCAAATCGAGGACCCTCACAATCTTGGTGCAATCATCAGGAGCGCAGAAAGCTTTGGCTTTGACGGGGTGATTATTCCTGAAAGAAGGAGTGCATCCGTAAGTCCAATAGTTTATAAAACCAGTGCAGGAGCTATTAACAATATAAATATTATCATGGTTAAAAACACCAACAGGGCCATAGAAGAAATCAAAGAAGCAGGATTTTGGGTCTATGGACTAGCTGGTGAGGCCTCTTCGCCAATCGATCAAGTGGACCTTAAGGGTAAGGTTTGTTTGATAGTTGGTAACGAAGGCAAGGGCCTATCTAGACTTGTAAGGGAAAATTGTGATATACTTATTAATATACCAATGAAGGGTTTTGTAAATAGCTTAAATGCATCTGTAGCCTCAGCCATTGCCATGTATGAGGTTTTAAGACAAAATGGTTTTAGTTAAGAAAAATATAACCTATGTCGATGGCTACAATGTAATAAATAAGTGGCCAAAACTAAGGGAAGCTACCAGAGAAAGCTTAGCAACAGCAAGGGATAATCTCATAGAAGATTTAGCTGAGTATAGCTTTCTTACCGGGGAAAAATTGGTGATAGTTTTTGATGCCTACAACCTTGATAGGCTCAAGGAAACGAGCATCGAAAAATATGGGATGAAGATAGTTTTTACCAAGAGGTTTCAAACGGCTGATACCTATATTGAGGCAGAGCTAGCAAGAATTGCCAGAAGGCACAACGTCAAGGTAGTTACAGACGATGGGCAAGTCCAAAACATGGCCCTTGTGAAGGGGGCAGTGAGGATGACAGCCCTTGAACTTAAAACTGATCTTGATATATTAAGGTCCAAGATTAAAAAAACTAAGAAGGCAAGTTTTAACCAAAACTACGATGCCTATCCCATTTCTAAAACCTTAAAAGCTAAGCTAGATGAGCTTAAAATAGACCTAGATGACTAGGTAGGTAAATAAATTCAAACGGGTGATAAGATGGATAAAATAAATTTAAAAGATACGGAAACTTTAGAAAAGCTTAGAGATTATCTTGATACAAGTGATTTGAGTGATGAAGAGCTCACCCAACTTGTAGAAGCGATGACCGATGAGCAAAGAGAAGAAATTCTAGACATCATTTCTGAAGAAGACGACGAAGACTTTGATGATGACGACGACCTAATTGGTTCTGCCAAAAAGGGAGTGAATACTTCCCTTGCCCCTATCAGACGCAAGGATATGATGAAATTATCTGACCTAAACAACGAAGAAATAGTGGAGCAATTCCAACTAGGCAACCAAAACGCTCTAGCAGCCCTTGTTGAAAAAAACCAAGGACTTGTAAGGAGCAGAGCCTCATATTTCTTTAGGTCTCATGGCAATGATTTAGACCTAGAAGATTTGGTCCAATCTGGCATGCTTGGCATGATAAGGGCTGCAGAAAAATTTGACCTAACCCTAGGATACAAATTTACAACCTACGCCTACAAATGGATAGACAAGGCAATCAGAAAGGCCATCAACAAAGAAGGACATACAATCAGAATACCAGCAGGTAAGTACTTAAAATTAAATAAATTAAAACAAATTCTAAAAGCCAACCCAGAAGCAAGCGATGAAGAGATTTACAGAATCCTAGAAAACGAAGGAATAAATAAAAAACAAGCAGATGATTTATTCCTAATTAATAGAAACCAAGTAAACTCAACATCCCTAAACATCAACCTCGATAGTGAAGACTCCACAGGTGATGAGCTAATGGACATGGTAGGCGACGAGTCAACCCCAGTAGATATGCTAATTCTTGAAAAGGATATGGAAAATTTCCTCATGCAAGCCCTTGACCAGCTAACAGACAGGGAAAAGCAAATTATAATCTACAGGTACGGCCTAGATAACGAAAAACCAAAGACCCTAGAGCAAATCGGAGCAATCTACGACCTATCTCGTGAGAGAATCCGTCAAATAGAAAACCAAGCCCTAGGAAAATTAAAAGATTATTCTGATTCAATTGGATAAAAAATATTAATTACAAGACTTATTCACTAAAATTCAGCTGAGTAAGTCTTTTTTTTGAAAAAATTTCTTGGATATATAAGGATTATAAAAATATTAATTTGATTTATGATATAATTAAATTATTAAAATAGATTAATAAAATAGAAAATAATTGAGGTAACTATGGAAAATAAGCAAATTGTAAAAGAATATATGCTAGAAGATATCATAGGTAAGTCTATACAAGTTCCAGGAGTTAAGGTTGATAGAAAAAAATTTCTTGCAGAAGTATTTAGTGGTTATTGTGAAAGTTTGGATGAATTAATAGACAAGGGCCCTATAGGAATAGGAATGGACCAAAAAACACTTGATATAATTGCTAGTAAATTGATTTTTAAAAGAACTAGCCAGTCGTCAATGGCATCATTTGTAACTGGACTTCCTGGAGGTTTGGCAATGGCTGCAACAATACCAGCTGATGTTTTGCAATTTTTTGCCATGGCTTTAAAACTTGCCCAAGAATTATCCTATATATACGGAGGAAGTGATATTTGGATAGATGGGTCAGTAGATGATGAGAAAGTTAGAGACCAACTCATCTTATATTCTGGTGTAATGTTTGGGGTATCGGGAGCAGTTTCTGGCCTTAGGGTCTTATCTACACAAGTGGCTAAAACAACAATGAAAAAAATCCCGCAAAAGGCCTTAACTAAGACAATCTGGTATCCTATTATAAAGAAAATATCTAGTCAGATTGGTATAAAAATGACAAAAACAACCTTGGCAAATGGGGTATCAAAAGCAGTTCCAATTGTAGGAGGGGTAATATCTGGATCATTAAATTTTGCATCTATGATGCCAGCTGCAAAAAGATTAAAAGCCACCCTCGAAGAATCTTGCTTTAATTATAATGATGAAAAATTTAATGAAGATATAGAAGTTTTATTAGAAGTAAGTGAAGAGGAAACAGAAGATAAAAATAAATTTATTCCTAAAGAAAAACTTTTGGAAGGATTAGATTTTACTAAAAATAGCCTTAATTCATTGAAATCAAAGATTAAAATTGGGAAAAATATATCAAAAGATAATACAGAAGATCCCTATGAAGAAATTAAAAAGTTAAAAGAATTATTAGATATGGGCATTATAAGCGAAGAAGAATTCGCTATGAAGAAAAAAGAACTCTTGAATTTATAAATTATTATTCATAACGTATAGGGTTTAATTTTGATCCATGTATGAAAATATTTAATGAATAATGAAATTGAGAAGCTTATTTAAATAAGAAAGGAATTATATGATAGAAGTAAAGAACTTTACCAAGGAATACACAGTCGAGAAAAAGGCTGTTGATGATATTTCTTTTGAGGCTAAGGATGGGGAAATCTTTGGATTTTTAGGCCCTAATGGGGCTGGCAAATCTACTACCATCAAGTCCATTGTAGGGATAAATTCAAAGACCAAGGGCGAGATTTTTATCAATGGCATTCGCTTAGAAGACGACCCAATGGCCTACAAGAGCCAGTTTTCCTATGTGCCAGATAATCCGGAATTATTCGAAAATTATTCGGGAAATGAATATATAAATTTCATCGCAGATATATATGGGGTTGACACTGAGACTAGAAAGCAAAGACTAGATTATTACCTAAACTTTTTTGACATTAGAGATGCTATGAAAGATCAAATTTCAACCTATTCCCATGGTATGGCTCAAAGACTTGCTATAATCGGTGCTCTAATCCATGACCCACAAGTTTTAATCCTTGATGAACCTATGGTTGGCCTTGATGCCAAGTCTGCCTACAATCTCAAACAAATTTTAAGGGAGAGGGCAAAGGCTGGCAAGTGCGTCATGTTTTCAACTCACGTTATGGAAGTGGCCCAAGAACTTTGCGACAGGATTGCAATTATTGCCAAGGGCAAGATTATCGCCATGGGAACTCTAGATGAAATCAAGCACATCGCAAATAATGATGGCACTCTTGAATCAATTTTCTTGGAGCTTACAGATGAATAAGTCTAATATCCTAACACTTTCAAAATACAGTCTTAAAGAGTCATTTTTTCCATATATGCCGAGGAAAACTGTCCCAAATATGCCAAAATCATATTTAGGTAGGATTTTGCTTTTAATATGGACTTATGTATTTTTTGGAGCGGTTTTTACAGGAGTTTTCAAGGCCTCTGCCTACCTTTACGTGGCAAACGATATGGCCTTTATGTATTTTACAAGCTTTGGCATGTCCATGACCCTAATGGTATTTCTATTTTACCTGCCACAAATTTTCTCAAACCTCTACACCAAGTCGGCCATAGCCAATTACCAAACAATGCCGATTAGGGAGGGCGAACTCTTTGTAGGGAAGGTTTTTGGCGGAGTTTTAAGCTTTGTGGACTTTTTCCTATATTTAATAATCGGCCTTGTCATATATTTTAAGGAAGCGGGCTTTGATCCTTGGGTTTTAGTAATGGGGCTAATATTGTATTTGCCAATGGTTTACCTACCTTATGGGATTTTGTCACTTTTCTTACTTGTAATAAAAAAGTTTACCAACGTCAATAGGCATGCAAAACTTTTTAAGACAATTGGCTATTTAATCATGTTTGGCATTATGGGAGTGATTTATTACTTCTCCTTTTCGGCATCAAATTCAAGTGGAATGGGAAAGATGAATGTAGACATAAATCAAATTACCCAAACTTTAAGCATGGTTTCAAATGTGTTTTTCAATGCAAAGATATATGGCCTTGCTGTGGCAGGAACAATGAGCCAAAGGCTTATTTTTACAGGTCTTATTTTTGCTTTGTGTTTACTTTTGGCCTTTATTTCCTATAAGATAGCCAATAAATTCTACTATGAAGCTGTCTTTGATGAACACCTTGATACATCAAAGAAAGAAGCGACTCCAAGCAAGGATATTAAAATCGAAGCGGGCAGCCAATTTAAGGCTATCTTCAAAAAAGACTTAAAAACACTTTTTTCAAATATAGTCTTTTTGTCAGGACCTCTTGGTATGGTCATGGTTATCTTAGTTATGGGCTTTGTCCAAGCGAGAACTGCTATGGAAGAATCGGGAGTTGACCCAGCTAGTCCAGAGCTTCTCCTATTTGCCTTTTTGATCTCCCTTGGAGTTGGGCTTTTCATCTGGCTAAACGGTGGCCTTGCCAATACCGCCCTATCAAGGGAAGGCAAGAGTTTTTATCTCATCCAGACCCTGCCAATTGACCCAAAAAGCCATATGAGGGCGAGATTTGCTGCAGCTTACGTGGTTGCCTGTGGGATAAACCTAATTCTTGCTCTAGCATACACATTTTTACTCAAACTTACGATTTTAGGAGGCTTGGTAATATTTGTAGGACTTTCTCTAACATGTGCTTTTGCCACTATGATTAGCCTTTACTTCGGAACTTTTATGGTCTACACCCAGTGGAAGAAACCTCAGGAAATCCAGCAAAGTGGAGGACTAAAGGCGGTTGGGATTTACTTAGGCTCTTTGCTAGTTATGGGTCTACTAGGACTTACTGTATTTGCTATCACAGAACTTACTGACAATATACTTATCGGTGCAGGCACAGGTCTTCTTGTAGTTTTAATAATAGTATTTCTAGTTTATAGGGCTACTCTTAAAAAATATACAAAGGGCTTTATGGACGTATAAAAATCCGGCTTTAAAAAGCTGGATTTTTTAGTATAGTAGGTAACTAGAAAGGAAGATTTATGGAATATCAAAAACCCTTTATTTATATAGATACAAACTTCAGTCCGGCCGACGGACTTTTCATAAAAATGGCGCTAGATTCCTTTGATTTTGAACTTGTGGGCCTATCTTCAAACAGGTCTTATATGTCAAGCGAAGCTGCCGGGGAAAATATTTTGGGCCTTATAAATAGCGAAGACTTATTTTTGTCTGTAGCAAAAAATTTTGATGATAAGAAATCAAAACTAGATGAAGAAATTTTCACACCAGTGGCTGATTATCTCGAAGAAGTCGACGCCTATGAGAATCTTTATGACCTTGCAAGTGACTGTGGCAGGCTAGATATAATCGCATCTGGTGACTTATCTAACATTGCCAAGGCCATTCGAGAATTTGATGACTTTATAGACTTCATAGACCACATTTTCTTATCTATCCCAGACTTAAAAAGTCAAACAAAAGAAGAATTAACAAACCTAGATTTGATTTTATCTTCAGGTATAAACCTCTTTGTCATTGACCAAAAATTTGCAGATAACTTCATCCTAGAAGAAAAAGATTTGGAAAATATCATAAAAACTCATCCACAAATGGAAAAACTTTTGAAATCTTATGATCAAGAACCTCTAATTGGTGTCATCCTTCTCTACTTATCCCAAAGACCAGAAGCCTTTATCTTTGAGGAGGCAGGTCTTAAGGTCAACTTCGATGAAAAATCCCTAGATAGGTCAGAAGCAAGACCTAAGATCTATATGGTAAATAAGGTCAACGAAGAAAGTTTTTATGATTATTTAAGAGCTATCCTATGCAAGTAAAATTTCCAGGACCAAGGATAAGAAAAACAGGTCTTGCTGTATTAATATCAATGATAATTTCCCACTACAGACCTGGAGAAGGCCTCGCCTTTTATTCGGCCATAGCGGCCATTATCTGTATGCAGCAAAATGTCCACCAAACTTTTCATAAGGGACTAGGCAGGATAATCGGTACTCTTTTTGGCGGCACTATAGGCCTTATCTATCTTTTGACTTTTCCAAGTAAAAAAATTCCAGATATTGTGGGTCTTTTTGTAATTGCCATCCTTGTTACGATAATTATCTGGGTCATGTCCATGATAAATAAAAAGGATGCTGTATCCATAGCAGGCATTGTGTTTTTATCGGTAACAATAAACCACGCAGGAGACCTAGTTCCCTTTAATTTTGCCCTAAACAGGGTGATAGATACCCTTATCGGTGTAATCGTAGCCTTTCTTGTAAATTATATAGACTTTAGACTAAAAGAATCTCTAAAATTTTGAACTAAATTTTGGAGATTTTTTCTTTGGAAAAAATAAAAAAATTATTCTTTGAGGAAAATGATAACAAGGTTAGGATGCTAGGACTTGCAAAAAATACTTGCGAAAGAGTTTGCTAAATCTATTTGACAATGTGGTAAAGCAAGTATATAATCATCACTATGATATAATAAAGGAGTAACAAATGAAACCGATGATGAAGAAAATGACATCACTATTTTTATTGGCTTTTGTATTTATGGGCCTAGTTGGATGTCAAAAAGTAGATGATAAAGCTGAAGATGCTGCTACAAAGCAAGAATCAACTGAAACAAAGGATGCAGCTGACAAAGATGCTAGTGAAGTAGCCGTAAACAACAAGGCGAAATTTGAAAAGCTTAAAGAGGGCGAAAAATTCCACATAGGTCTTGTCACTTCAACTGTATCTCAGAGTGAGGACGAGTTCCGTGGTGCCCAAGCTGTTATGGACAAGTATGGAAAAGCGTCTGAAGGTGGAATAATCGTACATGATACATACCCAGACAAGATTGAGACTGAAATGGAAACAACAATTTCTAAGATTAAGGCTATGGCTGATGATCCAGAAATGAAGGCAATCATCGTAAACCAATCAGTGCCAGGTACAACAGCAGCCTTTACAGAAATTAGAAAGTCTAGACCTGACATTATCCTTGTTAACCTTACACCTCAAGAAGACATCCTAATGACTTCAGGTGTATCAGACCTAGTAGTAGATGCTGATAATATTTCAAGAGGTTATAGGATGGTTAAGGCAGCACAAAAGATGGGTGCTAAGAAATTTGCTCACATCACCTTCCCAAGGCACATGGCAATTGAAACTCTTGCTATAAGACGTGCTATCATGGAAGAAGCTTGTAAGGACCTTGGTATGGAATTTATTTCCCTAAACGCACCAGATCCTACAACTGATATCGGTACACCAGGTGCCCAACAATACTTGGCTGAAAACATAGGACCATGGATTGAAAAATACGGCAAAGACACTGCATTTTTCACAACTAACGATGCCCTTACAGAACCACTCCTAAGGGGTGTTGCTGCTGGTGGAGCAATCTTTGTTGAGCCAGACCTTCCAAGCCCAATCATGGGTTATCCATCAGCTTTCTCTATAGGTCTTGATGATATAGCAGGCGATTGGCCAGCAATCCTAAAGAGAGTAGAACAAGTTGTAATCGAAAAAGGTGGTAAGGACAGGATGGGTACATGGGCATATTCACTTGGATATACCAGCACAGTATCTGCTGTTGACCTAGTTATTGATGTTTTAAACGGAAAAGCTGATATTACAAATCAAGATGATATTAAGAAGGCTTTTGAAGGTGAAACTCCTGGAGCTAAGTGGGTTGTTTCTAAGATGATTAATATGGCAAATGGACAAGAACTTCCTAACTACGCCCTAGTTGCCCAAGATACTTATGTATTTGGTAAGGGATACCTAGGAATGACAGAAGAAAAAGTTGACGAAAAGTATAGAAAAATTAACGTTAACGTAGAAGATATGGTTGAAAAGCAAAAAGAATCCGAAGGTAAATTCGAATAATTTTTTAGCCTAAGCGATGGAAAATTTTCCTCTGCTTAGGCTTTGCTAAGTAAAAGAGAAGTGAGTTATAGATGTTAATGGAAATTAGGGGCCTTAGTAAGAGCTTTGGTCAAAATAATGTTTTAAAAAATGTAAATTTTACTATAGATGAGGGAGAAGTTGTTGGCCTTGTTGGAGAAAACGGAGCTGGCAAGTCAACCCTTATGAATATTATCTTTGGTATGGAATTTATAAAAGATACTGGTGGCTATGAGGGAGAGATAATCCTTGATGGGGAAAAAATCGACTTCAAAAATCCGACCGATGCTCTAAAGGCAGGTATTGGGATGGTCCATCAAGAGTTTTCTCTCATACCAGGTTTTACTGTGGCTGAAAATGTGACTTTAAATATGGAAAAAACCAAACAAAGTCCAATTTCAAAAGTCTTTGGCAGGGGCTATGAACTAATAGATGCCAAGGCCAATATAGAAGATACAGAAAAAACTCTAGATAAACTAGGCTTGGATTTAAATCCAAAAGAATATGTAAGTGAATTACCAGTTGGCCACAAACAATTCATAGAAATAGCAAGAGAAATAAAAAGAGAAAATATCAAGCTTTTAATTATGGACGAGCCAACAGCAGTTTTGACTGAAAGCGAAGCAGATATCCTAATTTCTTCTCTAAAAAAACTTGCAGAAAAAGGTATAGCTGTTATTTTCATTTCCCACAGGCTAAGGGAAATCTTAGATCTTTGCGATAAGGTGATTGTCTTAAGAGATGGAGAAATAGTCGAAGATAGAGAGGCTAAGGGTCTTAAGATTAAGCAAATTGCAGGATGGATGATGGGAAAATCCAATAGGCAAGCCTATGTTGATGATGATCAAAGAGAAATTTATGAGGATGATATTATTTTCGAAGTCCAAAACCTCTACGTAGAAATGCCGGGCGAGATGGTTTATGATGCTAACTTTAAGGTTAGACGTGGAGAAATCTTTGGCCTAGCAGGTCTTGCTGGCCAAGGCAAACTTGGTATAGCCAATGGCATCTTGGGCACCTATCCAGTTAAGGGTAGGGCAATCTTTAATGGTGAAGAGTTGAAACTTTCTGATACCAGTTCAATTTTGAAAAAGAAAATCGCCTTTGTATCCGAGGACAGGCGTGGAGTAGGACTCTTGCTAGGCGAAGATATAGCCCTAAATATTGCCTTTAACGCTATGGAAGTTTTTGATAAGTTTATTAAGAAAATTTTCACTTTCAAATTTAGGGATGACGAGGCCATTGTTGCCAATGCCAACAAATATATAGACAGCCTCGCCATAAAGACCCAAGGACCTTATGAACTTGTAGGCAGGCTTTCTGGAGGCAACCAGCAAAAAGTATGCCTCGCCAAGGCTTTCACAATGAACCCGGACCTCCTATTTGTATCAGAGCCAACTAGGGGAATTGACATCGGGGCAAAAAGACTTGTCCTAGATTCCCTAAAAAAAGCTAATAGGGAAGATAAGACAACCATAATTATGATTTCTTCAGAACTTGAGGAACTTCAATCAGTTTGTGACAGGATAGGAGTTGTCTGCGAGGGTAAAATCGTTGGCGTCCTAGATCCTACAGCAAGTGCTGAAGACTTCGGTCTGTTGATGAGTGGAGAGGAGTTAGTAAATGAATAAAATTAAAAACTTTGTCGCAAAAGTTGGGATAGCAAGATTTATCATCGCCCTATTTTTGTTGAGCTTATTCATAGCTGCTCCTGCCGCAGGTATTAGCGTAAAAAGTTCTTTAGAAAATGTAATCGCGAGATTTGGTATGTTTGCCATCCTTGTCCTATCATTAATTCCAATGATAGAATCAGGTTGTGGTCTTAACTTCGGCATCCCAATCGGTATAGTGGCAGGAATTTTAGGTGCAGTTATTTCCCTGGAATTTAATATCACTGGCTTTGGAGGAATCTTTTTTGCCATGGTTATCGGCGCTACAATTGGAGTGGTTTTTGGTTTTGTTTATGGACTTTTACTTAACAAAATTATCGGCGATGAGATGCTGATTTCAACTTATGTTGGATTTTCTTTCACAGCCTTTATGTGTATAGCCTATGTATTCTTACCATTTAAAAATCCTGTTTCAGTCCTTTCTTACGGGGGAACTGGTCTTCGCCAGCAAATTCCTGTTGGGGACTATTGGATGAAAAATATTCAAAATTCCACCGGTGGAGTCAATTCTGTGGGGCTACTATCAGATTTTCTATCCTTTGACCTTTTTGGGGTGAGGATTCCTATAGGGATGCTTTTGTTTTTTGCTCTAGCAGCCATCCTAGTTTGGGGACTTTTTAGGACAAAAACTGGAACAGCCATGTCTGTAGTAGGATCTAACTACGAATATGCCAAGGCAAGTGGTATTAATATAAAAAAAGTAAGGCTTGAAGCCATAGTGCTTTCAACAGCTATAGCTGCTGTGGGTATAGTTGTATATCAACAATCTTATGGTTTCATCCAGCTTTACCAAGCACCAGCATCCTTCACTTTCCAGACTGTTGCATCAATTTTAATAGGTGGGGCGACCTTGAATAAGGCAAAAATTAGCCACGTTATTATTGGTACCCTCTTATTTCAAGGAGTAATTACCCTAACACCTACAGTTATCAACGGACTTTTGTCTATAGACGTCTCAGAGGTTATGAGACTTATCATAACAAACGGAATGATAGTTTATGCCCTCACAAGGAGGATTGACAATGATTAAAAATAAAATTTCAACCAGACACCTTGTACCTATAATGTTTATGGTGATATGCGTGGTGGGTTATATCCTAAGTGGGGCCCAGCTAGGATTTATTACAAGTGAGCTTGCAAATAGGCTTGTTCGTAATACCTTCTTAGTTCTAAGCTTGATTATCCCAATTATAGCAGGAATGGGCATAAACTTCGGTATCCCACTTGGAGCCATGGCTGCTCAGGTAGGCCTAATTTTCTCCCAAGATTTAGGTTTTACAGGTCTCCTGGGCATAGCAGTGGCTGCTGTAATCGCCTTTCCTATTGCCATTGTCCTCGGTATTTTTTCGGGCAATGTTTTAAATAGGGCCAAGGGTCGTGAGATGATTACATCTATGATGCTTTCATTTTTCATGCTAGGTGTTTACATGCTTGTAATCATGTTTTTTACAGGCACCATCATTCCTATCAGAGATAAGTCAATGCTTCTTTCATCTGGAGTGGGAATTAAAAATTCAATTAGCCTTGCAACTGCAGGTGCTATTGATAATGCCTTAAAATACAGGATTCAAATTCCCCTAGGCAAAGATCAGATTAAATTTGATGTACCAGTTTTAACTATTTTTATTATTGGTCTCTTATGTGTCTTTATCACATATTTTAAAAAGACCAAGCTCGGTCAAAACATGAGAGCTGTAGGTCTTGACCAAGGTGTAGCTAACAACTCCGGTCTTAATGCTGATAAGATAAGGGTAAAATCAATTGTTTATTCTACAGTTCTTGCAGCCTTCGGCCAGTTAATTTATTTGCAAAATATTGGTACACTTGCAACCTATGCAGGACTTGATCAAGCGGCCCTATATGCAGCTGCAGCCCTTCTAGTTGGAGGAGCATCAATCCTTAAGGCCTCTATTGTAAATGCTATAATCGGTACAGCCCTCTTTCACTTGATGTTCATCATCATGCCTCTTGCTGGCAAGGAAGTTACAGGGGATGCCATGGTCGGTGAATTCCTAAGGACCTTTATATCCTATGCCATAGTTACAATTTCATTAATCCTTCACGAATATAATAGGAAAAAGGAAATCAAGGAAAATAGGCTAAAAGCAATAGACGCTAACCAAAAAGCTGATAAGGTTGGTGCTTAAGATAAAATATTTTTTCATAGATTTTAGAAGCTAGGAGTCTAGCTTCTTTTTGATTTCAAAGCTAAGAAAAAAATAGAGATTAAAAATTGAATTAATATTTCTTTGGATTTTTTTAAAGGAAATTAGTTTAGATAAAATTTTCACAGATTTATTCTTATGGTATAATGTATGGGACGTGGTGTCAAAAATATAAAAAGGAGTTAGAATGAAAAAATTAAGCACACAGAAATTGGTATATATGGCACTTTTTGCAGCTCTTGTATACATATTTTCACGATTTTTCCAAATACCAATAGTAACCCCTCTTGGTCAAACAAGGTTCCACTTAGGAAACGTATTTTGCCTACTTGGTGGTCTCTTATTAGGGCCTATATATGGTGGCATTTCAGCTGGAGTTGGCTCTGCACTTTTTGATTTATTTGATCCGGTATATTTTACAAGTGCACCAATTACCTTTATAACAAAATTCGCCATGGCTTTTGTGGCAGGAATGATTTATAAGAACAGGGATAAGCTTGTCAATACTCAAAAGCTAGTTATCGCTGGCGTCCTAGGTCAAATCACCTACGTAATTTTATATTTAGGCAAGACCTTTATCAAAAACAGACTAATTTTAGGTTTAACTATGGAAGCAACCATGGCAGAAGTCATCCAAAAAGGTTCAGTTTCAATGGTAAATGCAGTTATATCTGTAATTGTAGCTACAATTGTTGCTATCCCTCTCCTTAAGGCTGTAAAATTTGAATAATAGTCCTCTTTTTTGGGTAAGTATAAGTTAAGCTTAAGAAAGAGAAAGGTTTGATATGGAAAAGAGAGAAAAAGTATTTGAAATAACTTGTCCTAAGTGTAGCAATAAATTTGAAAAGAGTTTACCAACAGCGATTTTTTCTTTGGGTGAACAAAGAGATGAGATTTTCCAAGGAAAATTTGCTGACATCACCTGTCCGTCATGTGCAAATGAATTTATTTTAAATTATCGTTTTGCCTACACAGATGAAATAAACCTCTTCATGATTGTAAACGACCCTGCCTTTGTGGATAAGAAGGCAAGGCTTGCTTTTTCGACAGGTCTAGGCCTTATTGGTGCAGAAAGAAAAGACGAACTTATCAAGCATAATTTAAGGATTACTTATGATTATCAAGCTTTGAAGGAGAAGATTTATATTTTTGAAGCTGGTCTTGATGATAGGGTAATCGAGCTAATGAAGTATTTTATTATCAATAGCGAAGACTTTGCCTACAAACTTAATCAGATTAAGGATTTTATTTTTACAGAAAATAAGGACTTTTACTTAGAAACTGTTTTGAATGTGGGACTTAAACTAGATTTTTCTGACATTCTTTATGAGACAATCTTAACTAACTACGGAGAATTTATCAAAAAGGATAGGAGTTTTTTAGTTGATAGGACTTGGGCAGAAAATTTTTTAAAGACAAATTAAAGAGGGCTTATGCCCTTTTTTACTTTATTATTTTGAGAGATAAAAATGAAAATATACCTTAAAGACAATAATAAAAGAAAAATAGCCTATGATATTTTAAATATTTTCCTAGACCATGAAGAGATGGATTTTACTGATGATGAAAGTGATGCAGAAATCAAAATTGGGGATGGTTTGGTTGATATTACCGGCCTAAATTTCTTTTTTAAAACAAACCAAGAATTGAAAATTATCTTATATGATTATCTGGCAAAAAAAACAGGCTACAAGTCGCCTTGGGGGACGCTCACAGGGTCTAAACCATCAAAGCTTTTGAAAAATAAAAGTCTAGGAGAAATCAAAAATACCTACAAACTTTCAGATGAAAAACTTAAGCTTTTAGAAAAAGTTAAGGAAAATCAAGGTAGGCTTAGTGTCTGCCAAGATGATTTTAGCCTCTATATCAACATCCCCTTCTGTCCGACTAGGTGTGATTATTGTTCCTACCCAACCCTAATCGGATCCCACCACGACAAGGGAACCTATGTGGCCTATCTCATAAGAGAGATTGAGGAAATTAATTTGCCTTCAAACCTTGATTCCATCTATATTGGTGGTGGGACTCCTTCCTACCTAACTGCAGATGAAATTGAAAAAATCCTAACAAGTATAAATAAAAAATTCACCTACAAGGAGCTTACATTCGAGGCTGGCAGGGAGGATACCCTGGATATTAAAAAGCTTGAAATCCTAAAAGCAGGGGGAGTGTCAAGGATTTCTTTGAATCCTCAAACCTTTAATAGGGAAATTTTGCAAAAATTAAATAGGGATATAGATATGGATCATTTCCTTAAGATTTATAAGGCTGCCAAGGACCTAGGATTTATTGTCAATATGGACTTTATAGTGGGTCTTGAAGGTGAAAGCGTGGATGATTTTTCTAAAAATTTCCCTATCCTCCAAGACCTCCTTCCGGATAATATTACCTTCCACGCCCTCGCCATAAAGTCTGGCTCAAAATACAATGAAAAAGGGTCAACAGGTGAGAGGGAGGATTCCTTAAAAATTGCTGAAAAGATAGGTGATTTTACAAGGGAAAATGCCTACGAGCCCTATTACCTCTACAGGCAAAAAAATATTATTTCGAACTTAGAAAATGTAGGCTACCAAAGAAATAATACTGCCCAGAGGTATAATGTAATCATAAATGAAGAAATCGGATCAATTCTTGGTCTTGGGATGAATGCCAATTCAAAATTGCTAATTGGCAAAAAGTTTAGAAATCCGAGAAATCTTAGGGACTACTACCAGGATTTTGAAAAAAATCTCTTAGCCAAGAATGAAATGATAGAAGAATTAAGGAGATAAAAAATGAATTACTCTGACCAAGTTTTAAAATATTTTAAACAACTCGCTAAAATTCCTAGGGAATCAGGCAACGAAAAAGAAGTTTCAGATTTTTTGGTAAACTTTGCCAAGGAAAGAAATTTAGAAGTAACCCAAGATGAGGCGTTAAATGTAATAATTAGAAAACCAGCCAGCATAGGATATGAAGACCACGCCATTGTTGCCCTCCAAGGTCACATGGATATGGTTTGTGTAAAGGTTGAAGGAAGTGACCACGATTTTGCCAAAGACTCAATCAAATTATTAGAAGAAGACGGTTGGATTACAGCTGATGGCACAACTTTAGGCGCTGATGATGGAATTGGTGTTGCTTTTATTTTAGCTGTTTTAGATGACGATAGCCTAAAGCATGGTCCAATCGAAGCGATAATTACCACAGAAGAAGAAACTTCTATGGGAGGTGCAGGAAGGCTTGACCTATCACAAATTACTGCTAAATACCTAATAAACATCGACTCCGAAGAAGAAGGCATTCTTACAGTAGGTTGTGCAGGTGGTCTTGACCTTGAAATCGAATTTGACAAAAAATTTGAAAAAGCAGATGGAGACTTCATAGAAGTAGGTCTAAAGGGCTTTGCAGGTGGCCATTCAGGTATGGAAATCGACGAATTTAGGCTAAATGCCAACAAAACTCTAGGTAGACTATTAGAAGGCATCGACGGCGTTCAAATCGCTACAATTTCAGGTGGAGTAAAGAGAAACGCCATCGCATCTAAAGCAAACGCTCTTGTTACAGTTCCTAATAAAGATAAAGAAATTAGCCTTATCAAAGAAAGAATTGCAGAAATTAAAAACGAATATAAAGACGTGGACCCAAAGGGAGAAATCTGGGTAAAAGAAGCTAGTTTTGATGGGGAAGTACTCACAAAAGAGCTTTCTAAAAATATAATAGATTTACTTTTTGTAATCCCAGATGGCCTTTACAAAAAAGTAGGAGATTCAATAGTAACAAGCTCAAACCTTGGCCTAATCGAAGATAGGGAAGGTGTAATCTGGATATCATCAATGTTCAGATCAGAAATCGACTCTCAAAAATTCTACAAGGCAGCTATCTCAAAGAAAATAGTAGAAAGTTTTGGGGCAAGGGCAGAAATCACAAGTGAATATTCAGGTTGGCAAAGGGAAGACAGCCCAATAATTGACCTTGCAAAAGAGGTTTGGAAAGACGTTCACGGAGATGAAATGCAAATAGCCACCACCCACGGTGGACTAGAATGCGGCCTCTTCAAGAAAACCCTAAAAGACACCGAAATGATCTCCTTTGGCCCAGCAATAGAAGGTGCCCACAGCCCAGAAGAAAGAGTAAACATAAAATCAATAGCAAATAACTTTGAATTCTTAATAGAATTATTAGAAAGAATTTAAGAGAAAAATTAAAACCACCCTGTTTTTAGATGGGGTGATTTTTTGTTGGTAAAATTAGAAAATATGTGATAAACTAGGGGTACAATGAAACTAATAATCGATATCATATAATGAGAGAGGGTCTTTAATTGTGACTTTGTACAAGACTATATGGATAGATCTTTTGGGTTCGTTCTTGATGTTTTTGTGATTGCGGCTTTAGCAACATAGGATTAACTTTGGTAATTCTATTTGAATACACAGTATTTCCAAGATGGCAAGCCCTATTCACACCTATATTTCTTTTAATCCTTATTTCCCTTGCTGACAGGTTACCAAAGGGATTGCATATGATTATTCGCGGAGGCTGGTTTAACTTAATATATTTTGTTTACTACTTATCTTTATTGATAAATTATACTAATATCAATTTATAAGATTATAAAGTAAAGGATTAAAATTATTGTTTTAGTTGTTAAAGGAAAATTTTATATAATTTATTATTTACAGGAGGAAATTTTATGAAACAAGTAAATTTTATGGATGACGATAAAACAAAGGCTGACTACAAAAATTGGGTTCCCAAAAGCTTGTTAAAGAATTTAATATTTGCAAGCCTTGCAGCTTTCATCCTATTTATAGCCTTTGGTGTCAGTGATTTTGTATTTAGTGGAAGAACTCGTCTAATATGTGCCCTTATTCTTGGGCTTGCAACGTTGATACTTATTTTCTTTGCAATCTGGATGAGATTTTTATATAGGGCTTTTGATTACAACGGGAAAAGAAAGCTTGCCAAAGTCATAATAGAGGGGACTGCCGACTATGTAAAGATCCCAGATGGTGGCGTGGGTTTAGATGTAGGATGTGGTAGCGGTGCACTTACAATTGCTTGCGCAAAGAAAAATCCAAAAGCGACCATGGTGGGCTGCGACATATGGAGTGGGACATATAAAAGTGAATTTTCTAAAAAACTCTGTGAAGACAATGCAAAATTAGAGGGAGTAGAAAATGTGAAATTTGAAGAAGGAAATGCAGTGAATCTCCCTTTTGAAGATGAAAGTTTTGATGCAGTGACAAGCAACTATGTTTATCACAATATTGCAGGGCAAAACAAACAAAAACTTTTACTAGAAACTTTTCGTGTACTTAAAAAAGGTGGAGTCTTTGTTATCCACGATTTGATGAATAAGTCAAGCTATGGAGATATGAATAAATTTATGGAAAAGCTGAAAAAGGATGGCTACCAAGATGTGCAATTAATTGATACAACAAAGGGTCTTTTTATGGGCCACAAAGAAGCTTTATTGTTAGGGCTTTCTGGATCAACTCTTCTAATTGGGAGAAAATAAAATTGTATTTAAATCAAAATAAAAAATTTTAGAAAATTGATGGGGTATGTAAGATGAAATACAAGGGTTTTTATTTCTTATTATTTAAAGGTCCAATGAAGAAAGTTCTTATAGAAAAGTATGATAAAGCATATGCATCAGAAATTATTAAAAAGAGCAAAAAAGTTTATCGAGAACTTGTAAAAAATATGGACGATATCGGCGAGGATAATCCCATGGCGTACAATGAGATGTTTGCCCTTGTCTTTGTTGCTCCCTATATAGCAAGTGAGAAAAAGATTCCACCTGAAATAGTGCAAGAAATGATGCGTCGCTCTCTTTATACTTTCAAATGGGTTTTTTCCTTGATTAATCTCAATACTAAAAGGGGAAAAGAGGCCAATAAGAAAAATATTCTTAAGTATTACAAGTGGTATACAGAGGAAAAAGAAAAACTCTATCCAACTTCTTTTAAGGTTGACTTTGAAGGTCAACCCTATGAGGGTGCTTGTTACTATAGGATTACACGTTGTCCCATTTGTGCTTATACAAAGAAGTTGAGTGTAGATGAATTAATGCCACTATTCTGTGAACTTGATGAGCTTATGATAAGCTTTCAACATGGAGTTTTACACAGAAAAGAAACTATCGCCAAGGGAGGAGATTACTGTGATTACTTCATCGTGGGAGATAAAGAGTAATACCTAAATTTTTATTAGATAAGCTTATGGGCAAGGATAATCTAAGCGTAATAGAAATGACCTATCCGCAAATTTCGAAAAATACGATAAAAACTGCCTGTAAGTTTATCTATCATTACAAGCCTCCAAAAAGTTTAAGTAAGTTTTTAAATCCAGTACTGTTTTGGAGGGGAAGTGAAGAGCCAATCCCTGCAAAAAGTGAAAAGATATTAAGAGACTATCTTCCGCAAATGAAAACAGAAGTATTTGAAGTAATGGGTCACGGATAATTTCTCCATGAACATCCCCAAGAATACGCCGAGAAACTAAAAGACTTTTTGGAAAATAAATAAGGAGAATATTATGGATATAAGACGAGCAATATTAGATGGAATTGCAATGGCTGCTATCTTTAACGGTGCGGTGGCAGCTTTTGTACTGATTGACCCGAGATTTTTCTTCGATTCCTATCCAAAGGGAATACAAAATTCGGCTCCAGAAAAGATGACAAAAGAAGAAAAAAGAATAAATTTTATACTTACGATTATAATTTCAGGAATCGTATTTATATATGGAATGACCTCTCTTTTACATACAGGAATAAAAGGACTTAGAGATCTTTTCTGGATGAGTTATATTCAGTGGATAATATTAAACTTGGGAGATTTCTTCTTGTTGGATCTACTTTTGTTCCAAGGAAAGTACAAGGATAGGATAGTCATACCAGGCACAGAAGGGCATGAGGATTACAAATTTGGAAATTGGATGAAACATTTGGCCATTAAGGAACATTTTATCTTAATGCCATTTTTACTAATTCCAATCGCATCCATAATCCAAGCCTGGCTAGTGGTGTTACTGGGATTATAAAATGAAATTTGAAAGATATGATTAATTTGTGACACATAAGAATCACAAGAAAAATACCTTTAAAAAATGTGACTGATATACGATAATAATAAGAAAAATAAATTTAAGTAAAAATCACGAAGAGAAAAATTTGGAAATTAGAAAAATATAAAAATCAGATTTAGAAGAATTAGCAAAGTTAATGGTAGATGTCTATAAGGCTCCACCTTGGAATGATAAGTGGACAGTAGAAATAGCACTGGAATCCTTAAACGATATTTTAGATTTTCCTAAATTTTTTGGCAATGTAATTGTCGATGAAAATAAATTATAGGAATAAGAATTTTGAGAATCTAAGTAAATAAAAATATTAAAGAAACAATTATAAATTAAAAATCTTACACAGATTTATTAAAAAAACATTCCTCCAACTCATTCCCACAGGGGGAAACTAAAATAGTATAAATAAAAATAAAAAAATATACATTAATAAATAGCTAATCATAAATATCTTGGATATTTAAACAAAAAATCGTTTGCAAATTTTCTAAATGATAGTAATATCTATTGTAGGATGATAAATATTTGACAAAGGAGGCCCTATGTACGAACAAAAAGTAACACTTTCTAACGAAATTGGTTTGCATGCTAGACCAGCATCTATTTTCATAAGACAAGCTGTGCAGTTTCCTTGTGATATAACTGTTGAGAAAGCTGGAAGGAGTTATAATGCTAAGTCTATCATGTCAGTTCTGAGCATGAGTGCTTCTAAAGGCGACGAGATAATTATAAGAGCAGATGGTGATGCGGAAGAAGAAGCTGTAAATAGTCTTATCGATTTAGTTGAAAATAAATTGAATGAATTTTAGAACTTATAATTAACGGGCTTTGGCTCGTTTTTTTTATTTTTTATGGTATGTTGGTTAATGCGGAATATTGATAATCCCTAGCAAAAAGGTATGATTTAAAAAGAGTTAATAATAGATAAAAGAGGTAAATGATGAGCGATTTATTAAAGATTGAAAATCTCCATGTTTCGGCTGGAGATAAGGATATACTTAAGGGAATAAATTTGACAGTTGGCAAGGGCGAAGTCCATGTTGTTATGGGCGCCAATGGTTCTGGCAAGTCCACCCTTATGAATACAATTATGGCAAATCCTGCCTACACAGTAAATGAAGGAAAAATTTTCTTTGAAGGTGAAGATATCACAGATTATAGCGTTGATAAGAGGGCTAGACTTGGTATTTTCATGAGCTTCCAATACCCAGATGAGATTCCTGGAGTTAAGCTTTCAGATTTTTTAAGAATTTCAGAAGAACAAATCACTGGCAAAAAACCAAAAATTTTGGCCTTTAACAAAGAACTTACTAAGCAAATGGAAAATTTAAAATTAGATTCTTCCTATGCTAATAGGTATGTAAATGTAGGTTTTTCTGGTGGCGAGAGAAAGAAATCAGAAATCTTACAAATGCAAATGCTAAGTCCAAAACTTGCTTTATTAGATGAAACAGATTCTGGTCTAGATGTAGATGCGGTTAGGATTGTATCTGATGGCATCAAAAACTTCCTAGATGGTGAAAAATCTGTAATTCTTATTACCCACCACAGGGAAATTTTGTCTAATATTAAGGCTGATTATGTTCATATCCTAAAAGACGGCGTTATTCAGGAAACCGGAGACGATAGCTTAATGGATAAGATTGAGGCCTGTGGCTACGAATGGGTGTAATATGAAAGAAATTAATATTGAAGAACAATTAAAGGACATAGACCGTGGTTACTATGATTTCTTTAATGAATTTATATATTCAGATATTACAGAAAAGGGCTTAAATGCTAAAATTGTAAATGAAATATCCGATAAGAAAAATGAACCAGAATGGATGAGAAAGAGAAGGTTAAAATCTCTAGAAATTTTTGAAAAAACTCCTAATCCATCTTGGGGACCAGATCTTTCAGAACTCAATATGGCTGATATTACAACCTATGTAAAACCACCTACAGATAAAAAATCTACTTGGGAAGCCCTTCCAGAAGACATCAAAGATACCTTTGACAGGCTTGGTATTCCACAAGCTGAGCAAGAAAGTCTTGCTGGTGTTGGTGCCCAATACGATAGTGAGGAAGTTTACCACTCTATCCAAAAACACTTATCAGATCAAGGCGTAATTTTCATTGATTTTTCAACAGCTGTTAGGGAACACGAAGACTTAGTTAAAAAATATTTCCAAAAGGCAATTCCACCTACACTCCACAAGTATGCAGCCCTTCATGGCGCTGTTTGGTCAGGTGGATCCCTTATTTACGTGCCAGAAGGAGTGAAGGTTGATATACCACTTCAATCTTACTACAGGCTTAATGCTCCAGGTGCTGGCCAATTTGAGCATACAATGATTATCGCTGAGGATAATTCCAGGGTTCACTTTATAGAGGGATGCTCTGCGCCAAAATATAATGTTGTAAATCTTCACGCAGGTTCTGTAGAAATTTTCGTTGGCAAAAACGCCGAAGTAAGATTTTCTACCATAGAAAACTGGTCTAGAAATATGTACAACCTCAACACCAAGCGTGCCATTATCCAAGAAGGTGGAAAGATGATTTGGGTATCAGGATCTTTTGGTTCAAAAGTTTCCATGCTTTACCCAACAAGCATCCTTGCTGGTAAAGGGGCTAGAGCGGAATATACAGGTATTACCTTTGCAGGTGACGGTCAATATATAGACAACGGTTGCTCTATGATTCACATTGCCCCAAATACCTTCTCAACAGCCCTAACCAAGTCAATTACAGCAGGAAATGGCAAGTCCATGACCCGTTCTTTAGTTGCTATGAGGAAAAATTCCCAAGGATCAAAATCAACTGTTGATTGCGAAAACCTCATGATTTCAGAAGAAAGTCAATCAGATACCATCCCAGTTTTAGACATTAGAAATGACGATGTAGACTGTGGCCACGAGGCAAAAATTGGTTCAATTGACCAAGGCCAAGTATTCTACCTAATGAGCAGGGGTATTCCCGAAGAAGAGGCTAAGTCAATGATTGTAAGAGGTTTTGCAGAGCCAATCTCAAAACTTCTACCTCTAGAATATGCAGTTGAAATGAATAATTTGATTGATATGGAATTGGAAGGAGCAAACGGCTGATGGCAAAGATAAATGAAATGAGGGCCCCTACTTGGGCCTACTTAGGTCTTAACAATGCTGAGTACAACCTAGTTGAAATAAAAAACCAGCCTTTTTATGGAAAATCTCTTGGCGAGGAACAAAGCGAAGTTAAAAAAGCTTTTGAGGGCGAAACCTATGGCCTTTCTGCGGAAATAAATAAAGAAAATGAAGACTTTAGAAACCACTTCTTAAGTTTTGATATAGACAAAAATAGGGAAACTGAATTTATAAACTTAGAGATGAATGATGAAAACAACATCCTTGTGTCAGATATAGAAATAAATGCAAGGACCAATACTTCTTCTTCATTTTTGGTGAATTTTTCAGACCTTGCAGAGGGTAAGATTTTTGTAAATTCTCAAATTTTAGTTAACTTAGAAAAAGAAGCTAAGGTGAAACTTGTAGTTGTAGTTGACCTTAAAAACGAATCTACTAACCTAAATTCAATTGCAACCAGACTTGCCGATAGGGCAGAGCTTGATGTGACTTATATTGAAATTGGAGCAACTAAGTCCATGGTTAACATTAGAAACATCCTAAGGGGTGAAGAAGCTAAGGTTGTAGAAAATGGTGTTTATTTCAAATCTAAGGAAGAATACTTAGACCTTTTAACTGTAAATGAACACTATGGCATAAATACAGATTCAAATACCCTATTTAATGGTGCTTTAAAAGATAAGGCTGTTAAAAATTTCAAGGGAATTGTTGATCTTAGACGTGGATGCACTAAGGCTGATGGCAAGATTGGTGATTACTCAATGATGCTTTCAGATGAGGTGGTTAATAAATCTGCACCAGTGCTTTTAAATGAAGAAAAGGAAGTAACTGGCAAGCACGCAGCAAGCGTGGGCAGGATGAATAAGGAAATGTTATTTTATATCATGAGCCGTGGTTTTAGCAAAAAACAAGCAGAATCTATGATGCTTGAGGCAAATTTTGCCCCAGCCCTTGATAAGATTGAAGATGAAACTCTTCGCAAAAAAATAGCAGACGAAGTTCATGCACTAAATTCAAGGAATTAGTATGAATATCGAAGAAATTAGAAAAGATTTCCCCTATCTTGATGGGGCCAAGGTTGGAAAGGATGTAATTTACTTAGATACAGCTGCCACCAGCCAAAAGCCAAGGCAAGTCATCGAAGCGGTTGACACCTATTATAAATATAAAAACGCCAACCCACACAGGGGAGCACACTTCCTTTCTTGGGTAGCCACAGAAGCCTATGAAAATGGTAGGGAAGTAATCAAAAAATTTATAAATGCTAAATCTCGTAATGAAATAGTCTATACAAAGACTGCAACAGAGGCTATGAACCTCCTTGCCTATTCTTATGGACTTGATAATTTAAAGGCAGGCGATGAGATTCTAATTACTATTTTAGAACACCACGCCAACCTTGTTCCATGGCAGATGGTGGCAAAGGCAACTGGCGCTAAGCTTGTTTTTGCCTACCTCAATGACGATCATTCGCTTGACTATGAGGACTTAAAGGCGAAGATAAATAGTAAAACCAAGATAGTTTCAGTTACAGGTGCATCAAATGTGACTGGAGAAATTACAGACCTAAAGAAAATTATTGGTTGGGCAAAAGAAGTGGGAGCAACTACCATTGTAGATGCAGCTCAGTTAATTGCCCACAAAAAGATTGATGTTACTGATCTTGATTGTGATTTTTTAGTGTTTTCTGGTCATAAGATTTATTCTCCAATGGGAATTGGAGTTCTTTATGGAAAATACGACCTTCTTGATAAGATGAAACCTTTTAACTTGGGCGGAGATATGATAGAATATGTCTATGAAGATTATTCAACCTTTGCCAAGGCTCCTCTAAAATTTGAGGCTGGAACCCCTAACGTTGGTGGGGTTATTGGTCTAGTAGAAGCTATAAAATATGTGGAAGAAATTGGCATGGAAAATATCCATGCTCACGAGATGAAATTAACCCACTATGCCTACGATTTAATCAAGGACATAGAAAATATAAAAATTATCCATCCAACAAGTTGTGAGGAAGGGGCCCTAATCTCCTTTACCTTCGATGACATCCACCCACACGACATAGCAACTATTCTTGATTCTAAAAAAGTAGCTGTAAGAAGTGGCCACCACTGTGCCATGCCTTTACACACTTATTTAGGAATCTCATCTACAGCCAGGGCATCTTTTGCAATCTATAACACAAAAGAAGAAGTTGAAATCTTTGCAAAAAGCTTAAGAGAAGTTAGAAAGGTGATGGGACTATAATGGATATGCAAGAAATTTACAGTCAGATTATCCTAGATCATTCAAGGAACCAAGCCAACAAGCATGACCTAGAAGACCCTGACATAAAAGAAGACGGCCACAATCCATCTTGTGGCGATGAAATAGTTTTACAATTAAAATTAGATGGAGACAAAATTGTGGACGCAGCCTTCACAGGTGATGGTTGCGCCATAAGTCAAGCTGCCACATCAGTAATGTGCGATATGTTGGTTGGAAAAACCATGGCAGAGGCAGACAAAATGGCTGACATCTACCAAAGGATGATCAAAAGAGAAGATGTGACAGATGAAGAACTTGAAGAGCTCGAAGATGCTGTGGCCTTCAAAAATATCCAAAACATGCCACAAAGGGTAAATTGTGCCCTACTTTCTTGGAACACCCTAAGGGCTGTTATAGATGAGAAAAAATAACTTAGACAAGTTAGAGTTTTATACATCATTTGCAAGTGCAGGTTTGGTCTATATATTAGCCTTCCTCCAATATAGGAAGGGTAAGGATAGTTGGTGGCTAATCCTAATTGCCGCCATCCTAATGACTGCCAATGCCTATGTGAAATACAGAAAGCTTGAAAAAAGTAAAAATAATTAAAAAGAGGCAAAAATAAAATTGAAATTATTTTGAATATGCCTTATAATGATATTAGCTAGGGGTGCTTTTAGCTGAGAGATGATTCATCAACCCTTTAAACTTGTTAGGTTAGAACCTGCGTAAGAAAGCTAGAAAGAAGAGTTTAAAGGCCCCTAGAAGGGTCTTTTTTTAATGGGAAAGGCTTATAAAAAAATAAAAAAATGAGAGTCTAGGCACTAAAGGGGCATACCACCTCGGGTATGGCTGTCCTTTTTGTGCCTTTTTTTGAGGGGGTGAATGAGTGATTAAGGTAAATGACAAGGAGGTTTCCTTTATCGAGGGAGAAAATCTCAGGGATTTTTTGATAAGAAATTATTACGACCCAGATTTTTTGGCCTGTGAAGTTGACTGCCACTTGGTTAAAAAAGTGAATTTTGATAAATTTATCTTGGAAGATGGGGCAAAAGTAGAAGTCTTTTCCTTTGTTGGTGGGGGTTGAAATGAGAGATGAGATTTTAAAAAGACAAGACCCAGAAATTAATGAAATACTCAAAAATGCCAAAGTTTCGATTTTAGGTTGTGGGGGACTTGGTTCAAATATAGCCATGGTCCTTGCCAGGTGTGGGCTTGGGGAAATTCACATCTACGATTACGATCAGGTTGAATTATCAAACCTAAATAGGCAAAACTACGACCAAAACGATTTGGGAAAATCAAAGGTAATTCAAACAAAGAAAAAAATTGAAGCAAGCCTTCCCTATACCAAAGTTTATGCAAAAGAAGTTTTGATTGGCAAAGAAAACTTAGACCAAATATCAGAAAAAACTGATATCTTCATCGAAGCTTTTGATAAAAAAGAGATGAAAAGCTTGGTATTTGAATATTTTTTGGGAAGGTATGACAAAAAATTAATTATGGCTTCAGGCCTTTCGGGTCTTGGGGATTTTTCAGATATAAAGGTTAAAAAAATAGAAAATGTGACTATGGTTGGGGACTTTAAATCAAGTCCAGATCAAGGTTTGTACGCGCCTTATCTAGGAATTGTAGCAAATTTAGAAGCCCTCTTAGCGCTTAAAATTATTATAGGAGAAAGAAATGGAAAATAAAGATTATTTAGTACTTGGAGATAAGAAATTTGAGTCAAGGTTTATCCTTGGTTCTGGAAAATATTCACCAGAATTAATTGATGCAGCTATCAAATCTGCTGGTTCACAGATGATTACCGTTGCACTTAGAAGAGCAAATACCAAGGATGTGGCAAATATTTTAAATTACATACCAAAAGAAGTTACCATTATTCCAAACACTTCAGGTGCAAGAAATGCTGACGAAGCTATCAGGATTTCAAGGCTTGCGAGGGAAATGGGTTGTGGAAACTTTGTTAAAATCGAAATCATGAGAGATTCAAAATACCTTTTGCCAGATAATGTTGAAACCCTAAAGGCAACAGAAATCCTCGCCAAAGAGGGCTTTGTAGTTCTTCCTTATATGTATCCAGATTTAAACTTTGCGAGGGATTTGAGGGATGCAGGAGCTTCCGCCATCATGCCTCTTGCCAGCCCAATCGGTTCTAACAAGGGCCTTGCTACCCGTGATTTTATAAAAATAATAATTGATGAAATAGACCTACCAGTTATTGTTGATGCAGGAATTGGCGTGCCAAGTCAGGCTGCAGAAGCAATGGAAATGGGAGCCGCAGCTATCATGGCAAACACAGGTATAGCGTCTGCCAGCGACATAAATTTGATGGCTAAAGCCTTTAAACACGGAATTGAGGGAGGCAGACTCGCTTACCTTGCAAAACCTGGTAGAGTTTTACAAACAGGTGCTGACCCATCTTCACCACTAAGGGACTTTTTTGACTGATATGAATATTAAAAGTGTGCTCGATTATTTCCCAGAAATGGATATAATCGATTCATATATCAAAGAAAGGGTAAAATTATACTACGAAGAAGTAAAAAATACCAAAGTTACCAAGGCTGATGTTTTGGCAAGCCTTGAAGCATCAAGTCTTAGTCCAAGAGATTTATATAACCTCCTAAGCGATGAGGCAGAAGAATACCTTGAGGTCATGGCAGAAATGGCAAAGGAGAAAAGAATTAGGTATTTTGGCAACAATGTTTGCCTATTTTCTCCAATTTATATAGCAAATTACTGCGAAAATTCTTGCAGGTATTGTGGTTTTAGGGCCAAGTCTGATATAAAAAGGGCAAAATTAACCCACGGAGAAATCGAAGAGGAGATGAAGGCCTTGGCAGCAACAGGTATCGAAGATGTTTTGATCCTAACTGGTGAATCTCAAAAATTTTCATCAATAGAATACATCGCGGAAGCTTGTAGGATTGCCAGCAAGTATTTTAAGGTAATAGGTATAGAGGTTTATCCAGCCAATGTGGCAGATTACAAGATTTTAAGAGAAGCTGGGGCAGATTTTGTGACAGTTTTCCAAGAGTCTTATAATCCAGAAACCTACGACTACTACCACCCTTACGGCCACAAGAGGAGTTTTTCATATAGGATTGATACCCAGGAAAGGGCTCTTCAGGCAGGTTTTAGAGGAGTTGGTTTTGGAACACTTTTCGGCCTGGGAGATCCAATCGAAGAAGCCTTTAAACTTGCTATCCACGCAAGCGAAATCCAGAAAAAATATCCTCACGCAGAAATTGCCATTTCTTTGCCAAGGATGAGGCCAACCCACGGTGCGGATAATTCCCTAAAATTCAACATAGTTGATGATAAAAAGTTTTTCCAAATTATGACTGCAATTAGGATGTTCTTGCCTTTTGCATCAATCACCCTTTCAACTAGGGAGTCAAAAGATTTTAGAAATCTCGCTGTAAAATATGCTGCCACAAAAATTTCGGCATCAGTTGATACATCAATCGGCCATAGGTCAAAGAAGAGTGCCGATGAGGGTGATGAACAATTTGAAATTGACGATGCAAGGTCAACTGCAGAAACCTTCGATGACCTAAAAAAGCTTGGCATGACCCCAGTATTTACAGACTATATCAACCTTTAGGAGGAGAAATGCAAGAAAAGCAAAAATTACAAAATAGACAGAAAATATTAATTTTAGTAACCCTATCCATGTTTGTTTCCATAGGGGTAGTTATATCACCGATACTGAGATTTGAAGGTTTTGCACCTACAGCCCACTTTGTAAATATAGTTTGCTCTGTAGTATTAGGTCCTTGGTATAGCTTGGCAAATGCAATAATAACAGCGATAATAAGAATGAGTCTTTTAAATATACCACCACTTGCAATCACTGGTCAGGTCTTTGGTGCCTTTTTATCAGGATTTCTTTATAGGAAAAGCAAGGGATCTATCCTTGCTTGCGTTATAGGAGAGATAATCGGCACAGGAATCATAGGTTCTATCGCCTCCTATCCAGTAATGACCCTTCTTTGGGGCAAGGGAGATATTACCTGGTACTTCTACCTACCAAGTTTTTTAATAGCTACCATAATGGGAGGATCAGTTGCCTATATTTTCCTAAAAACTTTGCAAAGAGCAAAAGTCTTATATCCAATCCAGAGAAATATAGGAGTAAATGTTTATGATAAATCTAGAAGAGATAATTGAGGTAAGGGATAGGTTAAGGGAAAAATCACCACTAGTCCATGCCATCACCCATCCAATCGCTATAAATATGGTTGCTAATGTTATTTTATTTATGGGAGCCAAGGCGATTTGTGCAGCCCATCCTCAGGAGGTGGCTGAAATTGTAGGGATGTCTGATTGCTTAAGTGTAAGTCTGGGCAATATTACAAGCGAGAGAATGGTTGCCATTGATGAGGCTTGTCATGCAGCAAATGGAAAAAATATCCCCCTAACTATTGATATGGTTGGTGTTGGTGCATCGACTCTTCGCTATAAGTTTGCAAATAAACTTTTAAGTAAGTATAAATTTGACCTCATCAAGGGCAATGCTTCGGAGATAAGGGCCCTTGCAAGTGGGGCATCAAACGCCAAAGGAATTGATGTTGGCAAAGCTGATGAGCTTAAAGGTGCTAACATAGAAAAAATTTCTGTGAAAGCCTGTGAACTTGCTAAGAAATACCATACAATAGTCCTAGTCACAGGAAAAACAGACTTGGTTGTAGGAGAAAATTCTTATTACACCATTGATAATGGTGTAGAAAACCTAAGCAAAATTACAGGTACAGGATGTATGCTAACTGCAATGATTTCAAGTTTTATGGCAGTTGCTGACCCGGTTTCTGCTGCTATTTGTGGTCTACTTACTATGGAAATTGCAGCAGAAAAAATAGATACGGATAGACTTTACACATTTTTTGTAAATCTCATGGACGAGATAAGCCTAATTAGCAATGAAGAAATAAGTAAAAAAGCAAAAGTAAGGGAGATAAAATTTTGAAAAAATTATACCTTGTAACAAATTCGGATAAGTATAGCGAAGAAGAATTTTTGGAAAGAGTAGAGGCTGCCTTAAAAGGAGGGGTTGACATTCTCCAATTGAGGGAAAAAGACAAGACTGACCTTGAAATTCTTGATCTTGCTAAAAAGGTCAAGACACTTTGCGATTCTTATAAGGTGCCAATGCTTATCGACGATAAGCCACATATAGCTTGGGCGCTAGGCCTTGGAGTTCACCTAGGCGCAGATGATATGCCAATCGCTCTTGGTAGGAAATTATTGGGAGAAAAGGCCCTCATAGGAGCCACTGCTAAGTCCGTTGAAGCTGCTCAAAAAGCTGAAAAGGAAGGTGCTGACTACCTTGGAGTGGGAGCTATATTTGAAACCAAAACCCACGTTAAAACCAAAAGAACAAGTGTCGAAACCCTAAAGGAAATCAAGAAAAATGTAGGCATAGAAGTCTACGCCATAGGTGGCCTAAATATTGATAATGTAGACATCCTAAAAGGCACAGAAGTAGACGGCATCTGCGTAGTAAGGGCCATTATGGATAGCCCAAATGTAGAAGAAGACACAAGAAAATTGAAGGAAAAAATAAATAAAATTCTGTAGATAAGGAATTAATCCTAATATTTTACAAGAGATAAGCAATTAATCCTAATATTTTACAAGGATTATAAGATATTCAGACGTTTTATAATAAAAACTAAATCCCTAATCAGGATTTAGAACATGTGATAAAAACGACATTTTTGCTTAGTATTGATATTTCATGATGTGGTTTTTAATATAACTTATATATTATTTCTAAAATTTGCTAAGTTAGCTTAAATTAAAAAAGCATCTTCAATTAGTCTAGCTAACTGGAGGTGCTTTTAAGGTATTTGATAACTTAGATATTAACTAATTGTAATATCAAATTTAAAGGAATTTACATTTCCGTTATACCAAGCTTCAGAGTATTCTAGAGGTAAATCATTGTGATAACCTATTGTTTTAAAGAAAAATAGTGGGTCTCCACAAGCTATATTTAATAGTGATGCTGAAAGTTCATCAGATATTTTCATCTCTAGTATTCTGCTAACTTTATTTATTTTGTAACCTAGCTGGTCTAGGCAAGTGTATAAACTAACTGAAGAATAGTCTATTCCCATTAAATCTTCTAACCCTTCATAAGGAAGATAGGTGTTTACCAATACTGCTGGTATACTATCAGCGTATCTAAGTCTACATATTTTAATTACTTTGCTTTTGGATTTTAGATGTAGTGCATTAGCGACACGTTCTGGACATTCGACAAGGTCAGAAGATATTAATTTAGTTTTAGGTCTAATACCTTTGGCCTTCATATCATCATCGAAACTCTTTATTATATTTGTAAAATCCTGGGTTATTTTATTATTTTTTACAAAAGTACCCTTACCTTTTACCCTATCAAGGTAGCCTTCATCTACTAGGGATTGTATGGCTTGCCTAACAGTAGGTCGACTTACCCCATATTCAAGAGCTAAATCGGTTTCTTTAGGTATCATTTCATCTATTTTATAAGTAGATTCTTTGATCCTTTCTAATAAATCGTCTCTAATGATTTCATAAAGTTTTTTTTTCAAATTTTATTTAAATTTCGATGGTGCCTTGATCAGATACTAGTTTTTCTAATTCTTCGCTAATTTTTATACCTGAACTAGTACCAATTCTTTCGGCCCCATTTTTAATCATAGCTATAAATGTATCTACATCTCTAATTCCACCAGCAGCCTTAACTTTAACAGTATCACCAACTACTTCTTTCATAAGTTTCACATCTTCCACAGTTGCACCTGAAGGACCAAATCCAGTTGATGTTTTAATAAAGTCAGGTTTAACTTCTTTTGATATTTCAGCAAGTTTTCTTATTTGATCTTTGTTTAGGTAGCAGTTTTCAAATATAACTTTAGAAATTACGTCATTATCTCTACAAATTTTTACAATTTGTTCCATTTCATCTTTAATATAGTCAAAATTTCCATCAACAACTTCTGTCAAATTGATAACATAATCAATTTCATCAGCGCCATTTTTAATTGCATCTTCTGTTTCAAAAACTTTTGTAGCTATTGTTTGTTGGCCTAGAGGGAATCCTATAGCAGCACCAACATGAACATCTGAGTCTTTTAAGAATTCTGCGCATGCCTTGCTTTGAACAGAGTTGATTGCAACCATTTTAAAATTATAGTCCATAGCTTCTTGGCATAATTTCTTCATGTCTTCTCTGCTTGCATCAGCATGTAAGTTTGTGTGATCAACAAATCTTCTTAGTTCCTTGAGTGTATACTGTTTTGTCATTTTTTAAAACCTCCACGTATATGTTATTACATAGTATATATTACCATATTCTGAATAAATAGCAAGAAATATTTGAAAAACCACTTGACAATTAGATTTGTAAAGGTTATCATAATAACTAAGAATATATATGTATTTACATACATTTTTTAGGAGGTATTATGAAGCTACTATTAGTATCTCATGGTAATTTTTGCCACGGGATAAAAGAAAGCTATGAAATGATAGCAGGTAAAAATGATAATATTATTTCAATAAGCTTAGGCGATGATGGAATAGGCGTCTTCTCTGAAAAATTAAGAAGTAAACTTACTGAATTAATTGAGAATGACGAGGTCTTAGTTCTTTCTGATATCCAGGGCGGAACTCCATATAATGAAGCTTATAGGTTTAAGCTAGAAAATCCTGATAAAGTAGAAATTTTAACAGGTATGAACCTACCTATGCTAATAGAGTGTGGTACAAGCCTTGATATAGGCTCTTCTATTGAAGAATTGGTAAATATTGGATTAAATGTCGGTAAAGATTCTATTGTAAAATGTGAAATAGATGATTCAGACGACGATGATGACGATTTAGAGTTTTAATTTATAAGGAGGAATATATGACAATTACACTAGCAAGAGTTGACGACAGAGTTATTCACGGACAAACAATGACAAGATGGGCAGCATCAAGAAAATTAGATGCATTTGTAATCGCAAGTGATAAGGTTGCAGGTGATGAATTAAGAAAAAAAGTTTTAAAATCAGCTGCTAATCCTCATAAACTAGGTATATATGATAATAAGACATCTGTAGAAAAAATAAAGATGGCGAGTGAATCAAATAAAGATTTCTTTGTTATTTCTGACTCTCCACAAAACTTTGCTGAGATTTTAAAAATGGGTGGAGATTTTGGAAAGGTATTAAATATTGGACCAATGAATACAAGACCAGGTGCAAAAGTATTAGGAAAGACAACAGCAATTGACCAAGCTGATTATGATGCTTTTGAGTATATGCACAACCATGGCATTGAACTTCAATTTCAAATAATCCCTGAAGATTCTATAAGAACATGGGAACAAATTAAAAAATTGTACGATGCTGCAGAATAATTTATTTATTAAGGTCTTAGGTGCCTTTTTAAAACCTAAAAATATTATATAAGGAGAAGTTATGGATAATTTATTTTTACCAGCTCTTATTGCGGGCATATTTTGTTTTCTAGGTGCCATTGAAACTCCGTTCGCATTTGGTATGACCGGAGGATTCTATATCTTAGGTAGACCTCTAGTAGCAGGACTTATTATGGGCTTGGCATTTGGCGACGTTAAGGCAGGTGTTTTGTGTGGTGTTGCAGTTCAAGGTGTGTTTATAGCTAACCTATCAACAGGTGGTACTACTAACAGTGAAATCACATACGCAGGTTATGGTGGTATTGGTCTAGCAATGGCTACCGGAGGAAATCCTGCTGTAGCGGTTACCTTATCTATTTTGATTGGACAAACATTTGGACTTATTTTCTATAATACAGGTAGGGCAGGATATTCATTCTGGAATACCCGTGCACAAAAAGCGGCAGAAGAATTAGATTATAATGGAATTAGATTTAATCATATAATCGGTCCAGCAATCACAACATTCTTACTAAGAGCAGTCCCTGTTTTCTTAGCCGTATATTTTGGACAACCTATTGTAGACTGGTTATTACACAGCATTCCTGAAAAAGTAACTGATATTATTACTATTTTAGGTGGTGTTCTTCCTGCACTAGGTATTGCTATGTTGATGAATATTGTAATTAAACAAAAGGTTCATTTTATATTCTTCCTAGTTGGATTTGCATTAACAACCTTCGCAGGACTTCCTATGATTCCAGTTGTTATACTATCTGCTCTAATTGCTTATATAGTTTATCTTGCTTCAGGAAATAAAACAGTTGTTCAGGCTGCAAGTGTAGCAGAAGATTCAGATTTCTATGAAGATGATGATTTATTTTAATTAACGGGGGTAATGATGACTAATACTAATAATAAAGAAAAATTAACTCCAAATGAAAGAAGACAAATTTGGAAAAGATGGGGATGCTCTCACTTAGCTTCAATGAGCTATGAAAAATTACAAGGTCATGCTTGGGCATACACATTTACACCTTTTGCAAAAAAATATTATAGCGATGATCCAGAAGCGGCAAAAAGATTGATGGAAAGACATTCGATGTTCTATAACACCGAGCCTCAGACAGGTCAGCTTGTTACTGGTATAGTAACATCACTAGAAGAACAAATTGCTCTAGGTGAAGATATTTCTGAAGATATGCCAGTTAATATCAAAACAACACTTATGGGACCTCTTGCTGGTATTGGTGATTCAATCATCCAAGGAATTATAGTTCCTACACTATTATCAATTGGTATGGGACTTGCAGCATCAGGAAGTGCCTTAGGTCCATTGTTTTATATCATCTCTTATGCAATCATAGGAACATTTATAACTTACATTTCTTTTAACTACGGTTATAAACTCGGTGTAAATGCTATAGATACAATTGTTGGTGAAAATGCTCAAAGAATAACTAGTGCATTTAACGTAATAGGAGTTATTGTAGTAGGGGCTTTAGCGGCTGCAAATATAAACCTAACTACTAAGATTGAGATTCCAATGGGAACAGAAGTACAACAATTACAAGCACTACTAGATGGTATTTTTCCAAAATTACTACCATTTGCAGTTGTAATGCTATCTTATTGGTTATTAAAACATAAGAAGGTATCAGCTACAAAAGTAATTTTAATTCAAGTTGCTTTAGTATCTGTTGGTGTAGTATTGGGAGTATTTTAAGTATAAGACTGTTGCAGGGAGCGCTCTGCAACAGTTTATTTTTTGTAGGAGGATCTTAGGTGATAATATTAAATACAGTTTCAAATGAAAAAGTTTGGGGAACAAGCAGATTGCATGATTATTTTGGGGATCCCGGCATTGAAAAAATCGGTTCAGTATATACGGTAAGCGGAATTAAAGAAATTTCTTGCGAAATTATATATGGAGATGAGAATAAAGACCTTTATTCAGCTGTTAAGGCCAATCCAGAAAAATTTGGCTTAGCTAATGGTGTTGATTTTCCACTTATAATTTCATTTACATCTGCTGATAAGGACCTAAGCATACAAGTTCACCCAACTGATGATTATGCGAAAGAGCATGAAAAGAAAATGATTGGCAAAAGTGAGGCTTGGTATTTCATAGAAAAACCAAACAAAGGTTGGATATATGCAGAAACTGACATTGATGATAAAAAAATAATCAAAGAGAAAATTTTGAATAAAGACTATGAGTCAGTTGTAAATAAGGTAAAAGTTGATGAAGATGATATGGTTTATGTAGAGGCCGGAACTATTCACGCTCTAACAGAAGGATCATTAGTATATGAAATTCAACAATCTTCAGATATTACCTATAGACTTTACGATTACGATAGGTTAGATAAAGACGGCAATCCTAGACAGTTACACTTAGAAGACGGAATCAATACAATTGTATCTAGCAACAAAGTTTCTATAAAAAACTTTGAAAATGATTGTGAATTAAAATATAAACCTTTTAATTTATTAAGAACAAAAATAAGTGGTGAATATATAAATAATAACAATATAGCCCAAGCAATTACAATTACAAATGGAAGTGCTGTTATAAATGGCCATGCTCTTATTCAGGGTCAGAGTGTTTTGATTTTACCTGGAGAAAGTGTTAATATTGATAAACCAGCAGATGAAGTGGTGATTGCAACACCAAATTTATATTTTTTATAAGGAGACGATTTGAGTAATATTAAAATATGCCCATCATTGATGTGTGCAAATTTTGACAATTTAAAAAAAGAAGTAGTTAGCCTAGATAAGGCTGGAGCAGATATATTTCATATAGATATTATGGATGGAAACTTTGTGCCAAATTTTGGTATGGGTTTACAAGATATTGATACTGTTAGGAGAAACACTAATAAGGAAATTGATGTTCATTTAATGTCAATAAATGCTTCTGACCATATAGGGCTTTTTAAAAAAGCTGGAGTAGATATAGTTTATGTCCATTCAGAAGGGGATTCATTAATATCAACAACTCTAGCAAAAATAAAAGAAAATGGAATGAAAGTTGGTTTGGCAGTTAGTCCAGGCACAAGTATCTATTCTATTAAAGAGCTATTAAATTTAGTAGATATAGTTCTGGTTATGACAGTAAATCCAGGATTTGCGGGCCAAAAGTATTTGGATTATGTAGATGAAAAAATATTTAAACTCGCAGACCTAAAGTCTAAATATAATTTTGAAATATTTGTAGACGGAGCCATATCTGAAGAAAAGGTAAACTACCTAAAAACTAAGGGGGTAGATGGGTTTATATTAGGAACATCTGCTCTATTTGGCAAAGATGAATCATATGAAGAAATCATTAAGAGATTGAAATCATAAAAGTAGGCTAAAATGAAATTAATAATAGATGATGCAAATATTGAAAATATAAGAAAAATATACGATTATTACCCTGTATCGGGCGTTACTACCAATCCATCCATCCTAGCTAAAGCTGGTGGAAATCCACTTGAACATTTGATAAAGATTAGACAAGTCATTGGTGAAGATGAACTTCATGTACAAGTGCTTGAAGATAGGGCCGAAGAAATAATTAGGGAAGCAGAGTTTCTAAATGAAAAGCTAGGCGCCAATACTTATGTTAAAGTTCCCGTCAATCCGGAAGGGCTAAAAGCTATTAAATACCTATCTAAAGAGGGTTTTAAAATTACAGCGACAGCTATATATTCAATAAACCAGGCATACTTGGCTGCTGAAGCAGGGGCAAATTATTTAGCTCCGTATATTAACAGAATTGATAATCTAGGTTATGATGGTATTAATATAGCAAAAAGTATTCAAAAGATATTAAATGAAAATAAATATGAAACACAAATCTTAGCTGCGAGTTTTAAAAATAGCAACCAATTAATTAGATTGGCTGAGATAGGAATTGGAGCCTCAACTTGCTCATCAGATGTAATTTTTAAATTAATTGATGATAAGAATATAGATGGTGCAATTAATGACTTTAAGGAAGATTTTTCAAAATTAGATCCAAGTAAAAAAACTTGGCTTGATTTTAATTAAAATGAAAAGATGTAGTGATAAATTTCCTACATCTTTTCTTATTATAAATTTTACAAAAATTCTACCTCGTTTTCCCCAATTACCACAGATGGCACGCCTGCTCTGTGGGATTTTCTTACTTTTTCGTAGCCAGGAAGGGTATCCCTGTATTTTAAAAATAGTTTTAGGCTTGGCATTGAAGATGTGATGTTTACGACATCGTAGTCTGTATATTTTTCTGAGCCTTCCTTAATTTCCCCTAAAATTCCTGCGCAATCTGGGCATAGGTTACTTACAAATAATATTTTATCTTTCATTTATTTTCCTTTCTTTTGTATCTTACAAACTTTATCTTTATTCCATTATCGTCTATGGGTTCACTTTCTTCGACCGGTTTGAAATTATTATCTTTATCAAAGTTGTGGAGGAAGGTGTCAGCCTGTCTATCGGCATTGATTTTTGTTATAATTGCTTCATCAATATGGTCTAGGAGAAGCTCGCAAATTTCCGCTCCACCAATGACAAAGGCTTCTTTGGGAGATTTATTCACATAATTTATCACATCAGAAACATTATTAAAAACCAAAGCTCCTTTTCTTTTCAAAGATTCATCCCTTGTCAAAATTATATTTTCCCTCTTAGGAAGGGCAAAGCCAATAGAATCAAAGGTCTTTCTTCCCATTATTACAAGGCCACCAGTAGTTGTTTCCTTAAAGTGGTTAAGATCTTTCTTCAGGTTATAAAGCATTTTATTATCCCTACCGATAGCCCAATTTTTATCAACAGCAAGTATTAATTTCATATCCACCTCACCTTACTTATACCCAGAAAGATAGTAAAATATATTTATACTTAGAAATATTTTAAGATATACTTAGAAAGGGAGACTTATGGAAAATAAATTGTGGAAAATTTTTAAATCAACCCTATACCTATCAGCCTTCACCTTCGGTGGGGGCTATGTCATACTAACTTTGATGAAAGATACCTTTGTAGATAAATTAAAATGGATAGACAAAGATCAAATGCTAGACATGACAGCCATAGCCCAGTCGGCACCTGGGGCAGTGGCAATAAATGCCTCGATAGTAGTAGGCTATGAAATATCAGGCCTTCCTGGCATGGCAGTAGCTATTCTAGGCACAGCCATCCCACCCCTCATAATAATTTCAGTCATATCAATGTTTTATGAAGCCTTCATAGCAAATTATTATATAGCAAGCTTTCTAAAAGGCATGCAAGCAGCCATAGTCGCCCTAATATTCAAAGTCAGTTTTGATATGGGGCGTGACCTCTTAAAAGAAAAATCCAAAATAGTTCCGGCAATAATGGTCACAGCCTTCATATTAGGATATTTTCTCAAGGTAAGTATAGTCTATATAATTGGCAGTCTCATCCTATTGGGACTAATAAACTCTCTAGCAAAAAGGAGGAGCCATGTTAATTAAATTATTCATAAGCTTTTTTAAAATTGGACTCTTCTCCTTTGGTGGAGGCTACGCAGCCCTCGCCCTAATCCAACAGGAAGTAGTAGTCGAAAATAGCTGGCTAGCTGTAGGAGAATTCAACGACCTAATCACAATCAGTCAAATGACCCCAGGACCAATCGCCCTAAACTCAGCCACCTTCGTAGGCCAAAGAGTGGCAGGTTTCCCTGGAAGCCTAGCCGCAACAATAGGCTGCATCCTACCATCAGCCATTATAGTAGGCGCCCTATCATATTTTTATAAAAAATACAAGGATATAGACATAATGGCAGATGTCCTAAAATTTTTAAGACCAGCCATTGTAGTAATGATCCTAATAGCAGGCCTAGACATCCTAAAAACATCCCTATTTGATATAAACCCAGTAGCATTTGAAAACTTGAATGTAAAAATGCTGGGCCTATTCAT
>NZ_JRMW01000036.1:0-20470 GCF_000758765.1 Anaerococcus lactolyticus S7-1-13 | reverse complement strand
AAACAAGCTTAATTGACCCTTATGACTACTACATAAGCAGGACATGTGTAAATTAAATTGAACCGCCGTATGCCGAACGGCACGTACGGTGGTGTGAAAGGGGCTAGATCTTAGCCCCTATTCGTTTTAGGGATTTTTATAAATAGAGTATATTAATACTATGAGTCTTGAAATTAATAAAAAACGCTATAGGGACTTTGATTCCTATATGAAGGAAAAATTTCAAAAAAAAATTATCAAATTACCCTTAGATGGGGGCTTTACCTGCCCCAATAGGGACGGAAGCCTATCGAAAGAAGGGTGCATTTTTTGCTCCGAGGCAGGCTCTGGTGAATGGACATTTGGAAAAAAATCTATACAAGATCAAATTTCCCACCAGAAGGCTAGGCTATCAAAGGAAGGAAGAGTTGAGGCCTATCTGGGTTATTTTCAAAATTTTACCAACACCTATGGTGAAGTCGCTAGGCTTAGGAAAATTTATTACGAAGCACTCTCAGCTGATGATGTGATTGGCCTTGCCATAGCAACTAGGGCTGATTGCTTGTCGGATGAGGTCCTTGACCTATTAGAAGAAATTAATGAGAAATATTTTCTGGTAGTTGAGTTGGGGATGCAAAGTGTAAATGATAGGACCCTCAAGCTTATTAATAGGGGCTATGACCATGAGACTTTCAACTTAGGTCTTAGGAAGTTAAAGGATCGTGGCATCAAGGTCCTAGTCCATATGATTGTTGGTTTGCCTTATGAAAATTTTGATGACTACATGAAGGATATAGCCTACATCAATGAGGCCTTCGTCTGGGGAATTAAAATTCATAACCTCTACATAGAAAAAGCTAGTAGGTTTGAAAAATTTTACCAAGAAAAGGGACTTGCCTATAGCATGGATATGGCAGAATATGTTAAAATAGTGGTAGAAATAATTAGGAAGTTAAGACCAGAGATAGTTATAAATAGGTTGACAGGCGATGGGATAAATGACAAAATCGCCTACCCTCTTTGGTCAAAGAACAAGGCTAAGATATTGACAAGTATCGATAAAATGATGAAAGATAAAAATTTTAGACAGGGGGACTTATGGAAAGAAAATTAGATAAGAGATTTTTTACAAACTCACTAAGCGAAGAAGGAACTTATACTGCCAAGGATAGGTCACTACTTTTGGTAGTTGATATCCAGCCAAAGCTTATGGTAACTATGGATAAGGGCGAAAGGACAACTAGGAATACAGTTGGTCTTATCAAGGCATTTAAGAAATATGACATGGCAGTTCTGGCAACAGAGCAATATCCAAAGGGACTTGGCAGATCTGATGAAGAAATTTTGGCAGAAATTGAGGAAGACAAAATTTTTGCCAAGACAAGTTTCAATGCCCTAACACCAGAAGTTTACGATTTCATTAAGGAAAATAAAATTGAAAAAGTCTTTGTGACAGGGGCAGAGGGCCACATTTGCATCTACCAAACCATTAGAAGCCTTTTGGATTTAGGTCTTGATGTATTTTATGTTGACGATGCCATCTCATCTTATAGCGATGAGCTTAAGAAAATTGCCAGAAAATCCTTAAGAGATATGGGTGCTGTTCTTGTAAACACAGAGCTAATCCTCTTTGATCTCGCAGTTGACAGCAAAGACCCTAATTTTAAATTTGTGTCAAATTTGGTAAAAGAACTAAGAAAGTAGGAGAAAAATCACAGATTTACCTAAATGACTATTTTGTAGGGAAAACTACACCTATAAAGACGGAGATAAAAAGAATACTATTCTTAGCTTTTCGTCCGAGACGAAACAATCTTTTCTTTATAATATTAAATAATTGTTTTATATTTTAAAGAACTATTTTATTTACAATTGAATCTTAGCAAAAAGGGGACCCCAAGGGAACGTTTCGCACGTTCCCTCATCGGGTCCCCTTTAAAACCCCTTCCGTTACACCCTCCGGGCGACCCCTCGCGGGGGATATTGTGTTTGCCTATGGCAAACTTTTAATATAGAGGAGCCCCTGTTTAGGTTGGACTAGATTTTAAGTTTTTTGACATTCAGTCGGCTAAAATTTGATAACTCGCTTGCGCTCAGACAATCAAATTTTTTAACGCCTCCTTCATTTACAAAATTCTTTATCTCAAGATTTTTAATTATGGAAATATTATTTTTTTAAGCTCGTTTGGCTTTCGCCAAACATTGCTGGATGAGTCTTACTCGTAGTACTAACGCCATTGCTAATGGAATTGGCACAGTAAAAAAATTAAACTGATGAAATTGTTTGATCGAGGATTTTCGAGATGAAGCAAGCCGTTTGGCGAAGTCTTAATTCGAAAACTACCTTTGATGAGGAATCCAATGAAATAAGGAGCAGGATATTCGTATGGATTTTTATCTTACAAAACAGTAAGACCTTATATATTCTAGGCTAAAAACATAATATTTTTTTGTCAATTTCTTGCTAACTTTTACATTTGGAATAAGGATTTTATAAGAGTATAATAGCCTTGAAATTACTAACGTTTTCTTGGGAAAATTTTTTTATCAAAGGAGATTTAATGTTTAACAAAGATGATTTTAAGGCTGTAAATGCTATAAGGACCCTATCTATCGCTCAAATTGAGAAGGCTAATTCTGGTCATCCTGGCCTACCTATGGGGGCTAGTCCTATGGCTTATGCTTTATTCAACAAGGTTTTAAAGGCAAATCCTTCTAATCCTAGCTTTTTTAATAGGGATAGGTTTGTCTTATCTGCTGGCCATGGTTCTGCTATGCTCTATGCCCTCCTACATTTATCAGGTTATGGTGTTGGCATTGAGGATTTAAAAAACTTTAGGCAAATTGGTTCTATTACTCCAGGCCATCCTGAACTTGGGCTGACTCCTGGTGTTGAGGTGGTGACAGGTCCACTTGGTCAAGGTATAGCTCAGTCTGTGGGGCTTGCTGCAGCTGAAAAACACTTAGCCGGTTTATATAATAAGGAAGATATTAAGATAATCGACCACTACACTTATGCTATTTGTGGTGATGGTGATCTTATGGAAGGTGTTTCTTATGAGGCTATGAGCCTTGCTGGACATTTAAAGCTTGATAAATTAATTATCCTCTATGATTCAAATGATATATGTCTTGACGGAAATCTTTCTACATCTTTTTCTGAATCTGTGAAGGACAGGGTGCTTGCACAAAATTGGGCCTATGACAGGGTTGAAGATGGAGAAGATTTGGAAGCAATCTTAAAGGCAATCGAAAAGGCTAAGGAAAATGATAAGCCAAGCCTAATTGAAATTAAAACTGTGATTGGTTTTGGTTCTAAGAACCAAGGAACAAACAAGGTTCACGGTGCACCTTTAGGGGCTGAAGATTTTGAATTTGCTAAAAAATCTTATGAATGGGATAGCGAAGACTTCGTAATCTCAGATGATATTTACCAAACTTTTAAAAATGGCATTGGTAAGCGTGGTGCAGAAGCTAACGCAGCTTGGGATAAGCTTTTAGAAGAATATGCTGAAAAATATCCGGCTGACTATAAGGAATTAATGGCTGGTATCAATAGAGAACTTCCAGAAAATTTCCTTGATCAGGTTAAAAAATATAGCCACGAAGATAAGCCAATCGCTACTCGTGCATCAAGTGGAGAAATTCTTCAAGACCTTGCAAAAGTTTCTAGAAATATTTGGGGTGGCTCTGCCGACCTATTCTCATCAAACAAGACAAATATAGTTGACTCTGCTTCTTTCAAAGATGACCCAGCAGGAAGAAATATTTGGTATGGTGTGCGTGAATTTGCTATGGCAGCCATAGGTAATGGAATTATGGCCCATGGTGGCAGTTTCCATCATGTATCAACCTTCTTTGTCTTTGCTGACTACCTAAAGGCTGCAGTAAGGTTATCAGCTTTGTCTAACTTGCCACTTTCTTATGTGATGACTCACGATTCTGTGGCAGTAGGTGAGGATGGACCAACCCATGAACCAATCGAGCAACTTGCTATGCTTAGGTCAATCCCAAACACTCTTGTTCTTAGGCCAGCAGATGCTAATGAAACTAGACTTGCTTGGAAAATTGCCTTAGAAAGCAAGGATAAGCCAGTTGTAATTGCCCTTACCCGTCAAAATGTACCAAACCTTGAAGAAACTGAGGGCCTAAAATCAATTGAAAAGGGCGCCTACATCATAAAAGATGTTGAAAATCCAGAGTTAATCCTAATTGCAACAGGATCAGAAGTGGCTGTTGCTATAGAATGTGCAAAGGTGCTTGAAAAAGAAGGCAAGGCTGTGAGGGTTGTTTCTATGCCATCTATGGAATTGTTTAGAGCCCAAGATGCTAGTTATAAAGAAAAAATCCTCCCAAGTGAAATTAGAAATAGGGTTTCAATCGAGATGGGAACATCTTTTGGTTGGGGAGAATTTACAGGTCTTGATGGCTTGAATATCTCAATTGACAGGTTCGGCATTTCAGGACCAGGTGGAGATGTTGCTAAGAAACTCGGTTTTAATACTGAAGATATTGTAGCAAGGATTAAACAAAAATTTTATTAAATTTTAAAGGCTATGGTAAAAGACCATAGCTTTTTTGTGGCAAATTGTATATAATAATAGGAGAATAACCTTAGGAAAGAAGGAAATATGAAAATATTAGAATTACTTGCAGATGGCAATGAAACCATAGAATTACTCACAGTTGTGGATTATCTTAGGAGGGCAGATATCAAAATTGACATGGTATCAACAACAGGGTCTAAGGACCTTGTGACAAGTCATGGCGTAAGATATCAGGCTGATTATTTGCTTGAAGAAATCAATCCTGAAGATTACGATGGAGTTTATATACCAGGTGGTACCAAGGGTGCAGAAACTCTAAGGGATGATGATAGGGTAATAGAGATTGTAAAAAAATTTGAGGCAGCAAATAAATTAATAGCAGCGATTTGCGCAGGACCAATTGTCCTTGATAGGGCAGGTGTCCTAGCTGATAAAAAGGCGACATCTTTTCCGACAATCAAACAAGAGCTTAAGAATGTTGGGGAATATATGGATGATGAAATAGTAGTAACAGATGGCAATGTCACAACAGGTAGGGGTGCTGCTGTTACAAATTATTTGGCTCTTAGACTTATAGAGCTTATCAAGGGCAAGGAAGCGAAAGAGCAAATTAAGTATGGCACCCAACATGCCGCTGTTGAAAATTATTTTGATATAGAATTTTAGGAAAATCATGAAAAACGTCAGGAAAATATTTATACTAGGTGGGGCAAATCTTTTTGCCAAGACGACAATTAAATATGCGCTTGAGCTTGGATATGCTGTGAAGGCAGTCGATCTCATTAGACCGAGTGATCTTGAGGGGCTGCCTAATCTTGAATTTTTCTTGCAGGATTTCTTTTCTCTTTCAGATGCTGAAGCTATAAAACTTATGGATGATTGTGATAGCTTTATTTATGCTGGTGGAGTTAGTGACCTATCTGTGCCAAGAAAGCCTTGTGGTAAATTTTTCTATGAGAGAAATGTTTTGCCAACAGGTAGGGTTGCTAGACTTGCTAGACGTGCTGGCATCAAAAATTTCCTACTTTTGGGAGACTATAAGACAGAACTTGCTGAAAAAAATATAAGTTTGAGGGAAAATGGCTACCACAAGGAGCCTTATATCCAAACCAGGTTTATGCAAGAAGCCATAGCAAATTTTGAGGCAGAACCTTTAATGAATGTGTCTGTTTTAAGACCGGGCGTGGTAATCGGCAAGGCAAACAAATCAATTTTGGAAGCCCACATTGACTTGGTTAAGGCCAATAAAAAAATCCCTGTTACAAAGGGAGTAATTCCTATAATATCAGCCGATGCCCTAGCCAAGGCTGCGATTTATGCCCTAGAGCTTGAGGGAGATAAGAAGACCTATGTTGTTGCAACTTCAAAAATTTCCTACAAGGAAATATATGAAAAAATAATTGAAGTTATGGAAAAAACAGGCGAAAAAACTCTGGTTGAAAAAACCTTCGACGACCTGCTCCCAGCCTATGAAAAGGACATGAAAATCACTGATAATAAGGGACTTGAACATGGGATAAGCCAAGTAAATATGCTAAGGACTATGACCATGGACCTAAGCCTTAAGTCAGATTTTGATTTGGGCGAAGAAGATTTGACCGAAAACCTAACTGAAATGATAAATCTCTACCTAAAAGGAACACCAGTTAAGGCGAAAAAACAAGAATAAGAGCAAAAAAGACTGAATTAACAGTCTTTTTTTTATGAGAAATGATTTATAAAAAATGTAATCACGATAGGGTTGGTGAAGTTAACAGCGATGGCAAGGACTATAGGAAAGATGAACATGCTGGCATCTGCGGGGCCTTTTTCCTCGATTATTGCTTCCATATTTGCCATGGCATTTGGGGTTTGACCAAGGCCAACCCCACAGTGACCGGCAACCATTACAGCCGCATCATAGTCACGCCCCAAGAGGTTGAAGGTTACGAGACTTGTGTAGATGGCGATAAAAATCGCTTGGGCAAGCATGATCACAAGCATAGGACCGGCAAGGGTAAGGATAGCCGAAATATTTAAATTTATAAGGGCTAAGGATAGGAAAAGGCTGAGGGAAATATTTCCAACCAGGTCAATATTATCCATATCTATCGGTTTTTTGATAAAGTCGTAGACATTTCTTACAAGAAGGCCTCCAAACTGGCAACCAACATAGTAAGGGAAGTTAAGACCAGTTTTAGCAAGGATTTTATTGATGAAAGTTCCCAAAAAAGCAGCAAGTCCAATAATGATGATGGCTTTTGTGAGTGTTTTTTGGTTGGTCATTGCTTTTATATCAGCCAAGGTGTCCCTTGAAAGAGCCCCCTTGCTTTGTAAATTATTTTTTGCGATAAGACGTCTTGCTGTAGGGCCTCCTACAAGAGAGCCAGCCAAAAGTCCGAAGGTTGCAGCAGCAACGCCTATGGTAATATTTGACTCAGCGCCCATTTTCTCCATGATTTTGCCAAAACTAATGGCAGATCCAATCCCACCTGTCATTGATGTTGAGCCCATGGCTATGCCATGGAGGGGGTTGATGCCAAAAAATTTAGCTAAGCCCACGCCAATTAGGTTTTGGAGGGGCAAGAGAATTATTATGGCAAGGGCAAGCTTAAGACCCAGGACTCCTGATTTTTTGAGCATGGAAAAGGAAGCTGAAAGGCCTATAGCTGTAAAAAATATATTCATAAAGAAATCTTGGAGGATTTTGTCAAATTCTACACTTGCTATTTTTGTTTCTTTTAAAATAAGAACAAGCATAGAAATGATAAGTCCTCCAATGACTGGACTTGGTATAAAGAAAGTTTTTAAAAAAGAAAATTTGTTTTTTGCTAAGTTGCCAAGGACTAGGGCAATGATTGCTATGCCGAGGCTTTGTAAGATATCTAGTTGTAGGGTCATGGTTTCCTCTTTTTTGGTAATAAAATTCTAAGATGTAGAAATATTATAGTTTTTTTTGTAAAAATAACAATATTTATGGGCTTTTTCTTGAAAAGGCGATGCCTTTTATAATATAATAGTAAGATAGGAGAGAAAGAATGAAAATTTTATTTTACTTATCAGGATTTGCCTTATTTTACGCAATGATAGGCTATCCACTTGTTCTTCTCATTTTGGAAAAGTTTATCAAAAGAAAAAATGATCAGGATTATTCCTATAAGCCTTTTGTTTCTGTGATAATCTCAGCCTACAATGAAGAAGATGTGATTGAAAAAAAGCTAGAAAACATAATAAAAACTCAGTATCCTTCCTATGAGGTAATAATTGCTAATGATGCTTCAAATGACAGGACAGTTGAGATTTGTGAAAAATTTATAAAAGAGAACCCAGCTTACAATATCAGGGTCAACACCGTAGTAAACCACCTAGGTAAGACCAATGCCCAAGATGAGGCTGTTGAGGTTGCAAGAGGCGAGATTATTGTATTTTCAGATGCAAATTCTATGTTTAAAACAGATGCAATCGACGAACTTGTTTCATATTTCACAGCAGATGATATTGAATATGTTTGTGGGTCATTAATCTATATGGAAGATGTGGATGTTTCTTCTGCTGTAGCGGAAAATACCTATTGGAACTTTGAGCTTAAGCTAAGAAAAATCGAGTCAAATATAAAGACAATTGTAAATGGAAATGGAGCTATTTATGCCGTAAGAAAGAAGGATTACAGGCACATAGACTTGGTTAATAGCCATGACTATGAGCTTCCTTTATATGCTGGACTTAACCACAAGAGAGCCCTTTATAATCCAAAGGCAATCGCTGTTGAAAAGGCGGGCCAAACCACAGCCGATGAGTTTAAGAGAAAGGTAAGGATGCAAAGAAGGATTCTTACAAATATCTTTACTAATCTAAGAAGGCTAAATATTTTTGAATATGGTTGGTTTTCGTTTTTCCACTTTGGCCATAAGACCCTAAGGTATATGCAGGCATTTTTTCACATTGTCCTATTTATAGCTAACCTTGGTGTTTTAAATGATGGAATATTTTATAAACTATTTTTCCTAGGCCAAGTTGCCTTTTACACCCTAGCTGTAATCGGCCAGTTATCAGGAGCAAAGAGTAAGGTATTTTATTTTCCGAGATATTATTGCGCCATGATGCTCGCCCAAATCCTAGGAGGATATAAGGAACTTAAGGGTGGCTCAAAGGCTACTTGGGAAAAGGCAGAAACAACAAGGAAACTATGAGAGTTGAAGTGTTAATCTCCGCTATGAATGTGGAGGATATAAATTTTTATAAGAAGTTTAACTTAGAATGTGATGCCCTTATCATAAACCAGGCTGGTAAAAACGCTTATGAAGAAGTCTATGATGGTGGCAAAAAAATCAGAATGATTACCACAGACACAAGGGGTCTTGCGGTATCCCGTAACCTTGCTCTTCTAAATTCAACTGCGGATGTAGTTATTTTCGCAGATGATGATGAGGTTTTTGAAGAGGGTTATCTAGAAAGAATCAAAGATGGTTTTATAGAACATCCAGATGTTGATTTTTTCGTATTTAAGACTATAGTTTACCAGGGTGGCAAGGAAATAATTAAGGTTAAGGAAGAAAAAAATCTTAGTTTCTATAACTGTCTAAGGTATGGATCAGTCCACTTTGTTTTTAGAAGAGAAGTCTTGGCGAGAGAAAATTTATACCTAAATACTCTCTTTGGATCAGGGACAAATATAGGATCTGGTGAAGATTCGATTTTTATCCTATCAGCCATTAGAAAAGGACTGAAGGTAAGGACTAACAAAAGCCTAATTGCCAAGGTTTACAACGATAATTCAAACTGGTTTGAAGGATATAATGAAAAGTATTTCTACGATAAGGGAGTCCTAGCAAGGGCACTTTTCCCTAGATTATACAAACTATATATAGGGTATTTTCTGTATTCGCACCCGGAAATGCTTAGAGAAATAAAAAAAGAAAAAGCAAAAGAAAAAATGTATGAGGGTGCTAGAGATTTTGGAGGATATAATGGAAAATAGAAAATCGAAGTTTACAGCGTTCTTATCATCTATTATAGCTGGTGTAATTGTGGCCATGGTTGTATATTTTGGCCTCAATATTGCAGGTTATAAGGAATATAGAGCTTCCGCAAAACTTGTTACAACTTCTGTAGAAAATTTAACTGAAACTAACCCTGCAGAGGGCTATGCAGCAACCCTAAATTCCAAGGCGATTAAGGAGAGGACCTTAGCAAACTTAAAAATAGATTGGCCTGTATCTAAGCTTGATAATAAACTTAGCCTAACACCAATTGCAAGCTCACCAATAATTGAAATTTCAGTAACAGATACCAATAAGCTAAGGGCAGAAGACCTTGCTGATGAGTATGCTGATTTGTCAATGACCGTTATAAATAATATTTATAACACCGGGGCAAATGTGATGGAATATGCCTACAAAAATGCAAACGCAGTTGATAATACTCTAAATTATGCGATTTATGCTGGACTTGCAGGATTTGTAATTTATCTTGTAATCTCCCTAGTATCTGTAAGTCGCCACAACCATAAGCTTAATAAAGGTGGGATTAAGGGTAAAAAAAAGTTAGAAAAAAAAGCTAAGGACCAGGTTAAGAAGAACAAAGACTTAATCGAAGAAAATGAAGAAGCCTTAGTAGATAAGTTTGATGACGAAATAGACGATAAAGATTATGATTTAGAAGATGAATTTGAACAATCTTATAAAGATGAGGAGCCTTTTGAAGAAGTTAAGGAAGGAACAAGACCTCTTAGCCCAGTAGATGAGGTAGCTGATGAAGACTTTGAAGCCACAAGGAAGTTAGATAGCAAAGATATAGAAATGGCAAGAAAACAAGATGAGCAAAGGGCTGAGGAAGTAAACGAGGAAGAAAGAGACGCTAACAAGCTTGAAATTTTGGGCAAACTTCCAAAATATCAGAGAGGAGCTTTAGATGTTTAGAAGAAAAAAAGTTGATGAAAAAAAAGAAATCCTCCTCCAAGCTTTTTACAATCTTGAAGATAAGCTAACAAGAAACCTAGGAGTTGATGATGTAGTGATTGCCTTTACTGCGACTGATGATATGGTTATGAAAATGGATTCTATTTATATCATGGCAGGTCATCTTGCAGAAGAGGATGAAAGAATCCTTGTAATAGATGCAAACCTAAGGGCAGATGAACTTGAAGAAATGAAAGGTTTCTACAACAAAAGAGGTTTTGTTGATTGTCTTTTGGGAGATTTTAGACTTGATGATGTTATTGTTAGGGAAAGTGACAACCTTCACCTACTAATGACAGGTAGGGTTAGCGAATATGAAGATATGTACCTAGAGCCTTCTGCAATCACTAATTTTTTTGCAGATTGCAAGGATAGGTATGACTATGTATTTATAAATACAAAGGAAAATATCGGCATAGCTGAGTCTAATGTATTTTGTGGCCTTGCTGATAAGACAGTAATCTTTAGCACAGAGGCAAATTTAAAATCTTACCTCCTTGAGGAATCTAAAAGCCAGCTAGAAAAAGCGGGTGCTGATATCAAGGGAGTTATAATTTCAGATTATGTCTACGAAGACAATGAACTTGATGACCTTTTTGGAGGCAAATAATGAAAAAGATAAGTGCGATTTTAGCCCTAGTCCTAGTATTTTCTCTTACATCTTGCATGAATGATTCATATACATCAGTAAGACATCCTGAAAATGCTGAAAGTGAATCCGTTGAAAAAACTAAGGAAAATGAGGCAAAAAAAGCAGAAAACGAAGATCAAAAAGAAGAAAAAACTGAAGAAGAAGTGACTGATAAGGTTAGGGATGAAATATCAGATGGGGTTGAGTTTAGGGTGGAAGATACTGTAAATATGCGTCTTGCTCCATCAGAAAACTCTGCTATAGTTTCTGAAGTTGGACCAGATGATGAAATCCTAAACCTAGGAGAGACTGAAGGTTGGACCAGGGTAACTGTAAATGGCAAAACTGGATATATAAGATCAGACCTTTTAACAAAAAATTAAGCTAATGAGGTTGTTAATTTTCTAACAACCTCTAATTTTATGTCATCTTTCTATAAAGATATGTTATAATAAAAGCAGAGAGGTTTAAATGATTGATATAATAAAAAATATGTTTATGCCAATCTTTACGGTAGTTGCTGTAATTAGCCTTATAAACTTTCTAGTGGATGGCAGGAAGCTATCTATTTATGTAAGTGTGGTCACCGGATTTATTGCCGCCATTTTATTGGTTGTATCTGTGATAAATCCAAATAGCGATTTGTTCATGCAATTGTATTTATTGTTATTTTTATTATCGATTTCGCTGGTGATTTTGGCTTTGCAAAAGCAAATTGATGCCTTTACTTGGATTGGGATAGCCCTTATGGTTGTAATGTTGTACTTATTATTAAGATTTCCATTAATATGAAAAAGAGGACTATATGATTAATATCAAAAACTTAAAGAAAATTTACGACAATGGTTATGAGGCTTTAAAGTCTGTAAACCTTGATATCAAAGATGGGGCTTTGGTGACCCTGCTTGGACCTAGTGGGTGTGGTAAGTCCACAATCCTTAACATCATCGCCGGTATTTTGGATCCAACAGATGGAGATATAGAATTTGACGGTGAATCTATTGTAAATAAACACCCAAAAGACCGTGATATTGGTATGGTTTTTCAAAATTATGCCCTCTATCCACATATGACTGTTCTTGAAAATATAATTTTTCCCCTAGTTGTTGGAGAACATAAGATTAAAAAAGAAGAAGCGATTAAGATTGCCCAAAAATATATGGATTTGACCTATATTACCGATATTCAAAACAAAAGACCAAAGGAAATTTCTGGTGGTCAACAACAAAGGGTGGCTATAGCTAGAGCCTTAGTTAAAAATCCAAAGACTCTCTTACTTGACGAGCCACTTTCAAACCTTGATGCTAGACTTAGACTTTCTATTAGGGAAGAGATTAGAAATATTGTAAAAACAGTTGGAGTAACAACAATTTTTGTAACCCATGATCAAGAAGAGGCTCTTTCAATCAGTGATTACATAGCCCTCATGGATAAGGGGGTTATCCAACAATATGATATTCCACAAAATCTTTACCTCGAACCAGCCAACCTTTTTGTAGCGAAATTTATTGGTAATCCAATTATAAATATTTACGATGTAGAAAATAAGGGAGATGTCTTTGCCAACGGGGACTTACTTATCAATAAAGAAAAATTAATTGATTCAAGAAAAAAATCAGACCTTAGTGGTAAGACCTACCAAGTAGGGATTAGACCTGAGCATTTCAAGCTTGACCCAAATGGAGATTTGGAAATTGAAGTTGAGTCACGCGAGATGATTGGTAGGTATATGATCCTCCACTTTAATTTAAACGGACAAGCCTCAAGGATGGTTGTTGATTCAGCCCTTGCGATAAATCCAAAAGATAAGGTGAGGGTAGCAGTTGACCATAAGGCAATCTACCTATTTACAGAAGATGGGGAAAGGGTCTACTAATGAAAAAGAAAATGACCTACAGGGCAGAGTCCACTAACAAGGCTTGGATCTTTCTTCTACCAGCCCTGTTTTTTATCTTAGTATTTAACGTATATCCACTCTTTAGGACTTTTTACATGGCTGTCCACAGCAATAATATCCTAAAGCCAGAATTTGTTGGATTAGCAAATTTTCCAGCAGTTTTTCATGACAAATTGTTCGTCCTCGCCATGAAGAATACCCTAATATATTCGATTACAGTTGTGCCTTTGTCAATCATAATATCAATGTTCATAGCCTTGATTTTGAATGAAAAAATAAGGGGCAACAAGTTTTTTGAAACAATTTTCTTCATACCTTACCTAACAAGTGTTATCGCTGTTGGTATTGTTTTTAGGTATTTATTTAATGGTCAATACGGCTTTATCAACCACATGCTATCCTTTATTGGAGTAGGCCCTATAGAATTTTTAAATAATCCTGACTACAATATGCTTGCCGCTATCATCTTTGGTGTATGGAATGGGCTTGCCTTTAATATTATCGTAATATTGGCTGGTCTAAGGGGGATAGACAAGGATTATTACAAGATAGCTGACACCTTTGGTGCAAGTGGCTGGGAACAGTTTAAAAAAATAACCCTCCCACAGCTAACAAATATAATTACCTTTTTGTTTTTGACAAGTTTTATAGCAAGTTTTAAGGTTTATAACCAAATCTTCGCTTTATTTAATGGTAAGGCGGGTGTAGGAAATAGGCTAGTAACCGCAGTGTTCTATATTTATAAAAAATTCTACGTAGAGTACCGTTACGGCCAAGCCATGGCGGCTGCCGTGATTTTGTTCTTATTCCTTTTAGTTATGACCTTTGTCCAAAGAGCAATCATAAGAAAGATAGCGAGGTAGGAGATGAAAAAGATTTTTAAAGGCCTAGCCTTCATATTTATAATACTAATGGCAGCTGTGACCCTCTTTCCATTCCTCTACATGATTGCATCAGCCCTTATGAGTTTTAGGGAGGTAACTTCTATACCACCAAAACTTTTGCCGGCAAGTCCACAATTTGTAAACTTTGCTGAGGCGATGAAGGCAGCACCTTTTGAAAGGTATTTTGTAAATACAGTTTTTGTATCACTAATAAACACACTTGGAACTTTGACAACAACAGTTCTTGCCGCCTTCGCCCTAAACTTTATGAACTTTAAGGGTAAAAATATTTTGCAAAACTTCATGTTAGCTCTTTTGATGGTTCCATTTGAAATAATTATTTTTACAAACTATTCAACAATAGCAAAACTTGGACTTCTTGATACCTATGCTGCTCTTATAATTCCTTTTATGGCATCAGTATTTTATATTTTCTATCTAAAAGAATTTTTAAAATCTGTCCCAAGGGAGTTTTATAATGTGGCTAAGGTTGATGGAGCGAGTGATTTTGAATTTATAAGAAAAGTTATGATTCCAATGTGCAAGCAAAGTCTATTTACCATTGGACTTTTAAACTTTATTACAGGTTGGAATTCATTCTTGTGGCCAATCCTTGTTACAAACACAAAGGACATGAGACTTATCTCAAATGGTCTATCAGCCTTTGCAACAGAAGCAGGGCAATTAATCCACCTACAAATGGCAGCATCAACCATTACCGTCCTTCCAATCTTAATCCTTTACTTCATTTTTAGGAAGCAAATCCTAAGGGGAGTTTCTTTTGGAGGAATTAAGGGATAAGGATTGAACAAAATTACTTTTAAGGGTATATATTAAATGTAAGAATGATGAGTTTGCTTGTAAACAAACTTAGGTGAATTTTTTTAAAAGGGGAAGAAATGAAGAAAAAATTAACATTACTTGCAGCTTTAGTTTTATCTATTGGAATGTTTTCAGCTTGTGGAAACAAGGCAAAAGAAGAAGCTCCAAAAGAAGAAACTAAGGTAGAAGAAAAAGCCGAAGAAGGCAAAGAAAAAGCTAAAGATGGTCAAACAGAAGTAGTATTCTGGCATGCTATGGGTGGCGGACAAGGTGAAGCTCTTGAAGGTCTTGTTAAAGATTTTGAAAAGGAAAATCCAGATATTAAAATCACTCTCCAACACCAAGGCGGTTATAAGGATCTTAACCAAATCTTAGTTGCAACCATGCAATCACCTAAAGACCTACCAACTATTACCCAAGCTTATCCAGACTGGATGCTACAATTTAGCGAAGCTGGTATGGTAGCTGACCTTACTGACAGAGTTAAGGGTGAAAATGGTATCGAAGATTACGACGATATCTTCCAAGGCGTAAGGGATGAAATAGAACAAGATGGTAAAATCATCGGTATTCCATTTAATAAATCAACAGAAGTTTTATGGTACAACCAAGACATCTTTGATGAACTTGGTCTTAAAAATCCTACAAACTTTGAAGAACTAAAAGAAGTAGCTAAGAAAATCAAAGCTAAGAAAAATATTCCAGCTTTCGGTTGGGATGCACTTTCTAACTTCTATGTAACCTACCTAAAGAACAAAGGAATTGACTTTGGTCCAGACTTAGACGTTACTTGCCCAGAATCAATCGAAGCAATCAAATATTACCTAGATGGTATCAAAGAAGGTTACTTTAGAATTGCAGGTACTGACCAATACCTATCAGGCCCATTCTCAAACCAACAATTAGCTGGCTACATCGGTTCAAATGCTGGTGAAGTATATGTTAAAGAAGGTGTTGATGGCAAATTCAAATATGCTGCGCAAGTATATCCTGCAGAAAAAGCTGTTCAACAAGGTACAAACATCTATATGTTTGAAGGCGCAAGCGATGAACAAAAAGATGCAGCATTTAAATTCCTTAAATTCGTAGCAAGCAAGGAAAGCCAAATCAAATTCGCTCTAGGAACAGGCTACATGCCAGCTAGAAAATCAGCAGTTGAAGATGACAGCTACAAGAACTCTGATTCTGTAATCGCAAAAATCCTTGCACCAGCAAGTGAAAAATTATTCTCAAGACCACTTGTACCAGGTAGCCAACAAGCTTACAACGACGTAGCAAGCAAACTTGAAGAAATCCTATCAAATCCAAATTCTGATGTAGAAGCAGAAATGAAAGCTTTCGCACCACAATTTAAAGCAGATTTCGAAAAATAAAATAAAATGAAAAACTCCCGGCAAGGGAGTTTTTTTGTTGTACACTTAAGTGAGTTGAGCGAACGAAAGAGAGCAAACAAGAAACCACCTGCTATGCAGGTGGAGGGATTAAGCTTTAGTTTCAAGCACCAAGAAAACCCCCTTAAAGTATAATTGTGATAGTTACATACACAATTAAACAAGGAGGTAATCTTGGATAAAAATACTTTTTAAGCAGTAGTTGGGATAGTGGTGCATGTGATAGAATACTCGGAGCTCCAATAGGAGCGTACCGGTATTCGCGCCTTATAGGCGCTGTGCAAACTACCAGCTAAGCTGGTAGTTTTGATTCAAGTAAGTTAGACTTCTATATTCTAATAAAAAAGCAATACAAGATTAGAATCAATGAAGAAACTGTAAGAGATATATGGATAAATTTTTAATAAATGATATTTTCTTCTATTTTTTTCTTAGCCTCAAGAAGTTTTTCTTTGAGTTTATCATAATTTTTAAATTTAAGCCTTGATGTTGGACCTGATATGCTCATAGCAGCGATTACTTCACCATCTTTTTTTATAGAAGTAGCGATACAGGATAGGCCATATTCGTACTCCTCGTTGTCATAAGATAGGTCGTTTTTTAAGATTTCTTCCTTTTCCTTTAGGAAATCATCTAGTCTTGTAATTGTATTTATGGTTCTTTTTTCTAGCTTGTCATTAAAATATTCTTTTAAGCTAGCTTCATCCATATAAGCAAGAAAAATTTTACCAGTGCTTGAGCAGTAAAGGTCTGATTCTGGTGGCATATTAGCTTGGAGGGTGTAGTATTCTCCATCAACATATACAATATTATAGGCCTTGTTCTTTTGATTTACAGCTAAATTTATTGACTCTCCTATAAGGTCAGCGAAGTCTTTTAGGATATCTTTTGAGTATTTTATCAACAAAGTATCCTTGTTAAGACTAGGTTTTAAGCTATGTATTTTGTAGCCTATGGCATACTCATCATCACTTGTTGAAATCAAATAATCAATTTCTTCCAAGGATTTTAGTATTCTAAAAACAGTTGATTTTGGAATATCCAAATTTTTTGATATCTCTCTTACCCCAGCCTGTCCCTTGGCATTTATAAAATCCATAATTTTTCCTGCATTTATAATTGACTGAATGGTATCCGATTTTGGGCTCATTATAGCCTCCTTCCTATATATATTTTAATACATATATGAAAAAAAGAAAAATATATTATAAAGTTAAGATTTTAATTGTAAAAAAAAATTAATAGTATATAATGTATAAAAAGGGACGATGTCCCGAAAATGAAAAAAGGAGTTTGTATGACTAAGAACGTTGGAAAAAGTAATATAATTAAATTTATATTAGGAACTTTATTTGGAGTATTTTTTGTTTTAGTGCCTTTTAATTTTGATGGGAAGGTAGATACTGTTCTATTTTACTATGTAAAATTATTTGTAAGTAAGTTCAATAACATTCTTACACCCCTGGTAGTTTTGTGCATTTGTTTTAGTGCCTTAATTTCCTTGTTTAACTTGTTTAATAATAGGACTTACTTTGCGAATGACAGGCTTATGAAAAAATTATTTGTTACATCACCATTTTATGTAGCAAATAGGATTATAGGAGCTATTTTAGCACTTATGATCTACTTTAAAGTAGGACCTGACTTTATTATTTCAGAAGATACTGGTGGCTCTATGTTATCATTAGCAACTCAACTTTCTGTTGTTGTTCCATCCATGCTTTTATTTCAAACCTTTATCCTAGAATTTGGAGCTATGGAATTTTTGGGACAGTTTGTTGGAAAGATAGTAAAACCGCTTTTTAAAGTTTCAGAAATTTGTGCGACAAGCATAATAAGCGCTTGGGTAGGACCTGGAAATGCAGCGATTATGGGAACTAGCGAGTTGTTTGACCAAGGATATTACACTCTTAGAGAAGCAGCAATCATATCTACACAATTTACAACTGGTAGTATAGGTTGGGTAGTTGTTGTTTCCTCAGTACTCGGAGTTATGGATTACTTTGGTTCTATATTATTGGGTTTATTTTTAGTCTCTATTATAGTTGCCTTCATATCTGTTAGAATAAAACCAGTTTCTTCTTATGCTGATGTATATTCAGAAAGTAATAAGGCAACAAGAATTAAAAACGATACAGCTAAGCAAGGAAGTGTTATAGCAAGAGCAACTGAGGAAGCTTCAAACAGAGCATCCCAAGTAACAAGTAAAAATTTCATCTCAAAGATTGATAATATGACCTTCTATATATTTTGGTTAACACCAATAATAGTTTTCTGGGGGACTGCTGCCCTTATTTTAGCAACACATACACCAGTTATTTCCTATGTATCTTTACCAATAGAGTGGATTTTATCTTTTATGGGAGTTGAGGAATCTAAGGTGGCTGCAAGTGCTATAATGTCAGGCATAGCAGATAACTACTTGCCAGTTATTATAGGAGAATCAATCCAAAGTGTTCAAACTAGAGTAATAGTCGCGATGATGAGTATTATATCTATAATCTACCTATCAGAAACAGCAACCTTACTTACATCTACAAAAATGGTTCCAAGATTTATTGATGTAATTATCATCTTTTTGGAAAGAACATTCATAGCTCTACCATTTGTCGTTTTGTTCGTAAAATTAATAGCTTAGGAGGTTATATATGGTAAAAATTGTTAGATTATTCGAAGATAATATGAATGAAGTCGAAGAAAAAACTATAAAAGAATTGGGATTTTGTGCTGAAGTTTTGGTAAGACCATCCACAACAGAAGAAGAAGTTATTGAAAATGCAAAAGATGCTGATGTAATCATAGCTGTGTATGAACCCTTAACAAAGAAGGTCTTAGAATCCTTACCAAATCTTAAGATGGTTATGTACAGGTCTATAGGATTTAACTCAATTGACCTAGACTTTGCCAACGAAATCAAACTTCCAGTGGGCCACTGTAGCCAGTATTGTACACAAGAAGTAGCTGATTGGGTCTTGGGATCCATCCTTATGCACAATAGGAGATTGTATGATTTCAATAATTCTGTAAAAATTGACAAAAAATGGGACTGTGAGTTATTTCCAAGTATGAGAAGATTAGCCGAGCAAAAGGTTGGGCTCATTGGCTTTGGAAGCATACCAAGATTAGTTACAAAGAGATTAGCGGCATTTGGGGCAGATGTTTTAGCTTATGATCCTTTTGTTTCTGATGAAGACTTTGAAAAACTTGGTGTAAAAAAAGCGAGCCTTGAAGAAATATTTGAAAAATGCGATTATATATCCTCCCATCTTCCTCTAAATGAAAGTACAGAAAAACTTATAGACAAAAAGCTTTTCTCTCTTGTAAAAGAAGAAGCGGTGTTTATCAATTCTTCAAGAGGAGGAGTGGTGAATGAAGATGACCTCTATGATGCTCTAAAGGAAGGGAAACTTTCTTATGCAATCTTAGATGTACTTTCCACCGAACAGCCAGATGTTTACAATAATAAACTTATCAATCTAGATAAGGTATTTATAACCCCGCACATAGCTTTCTATTCACAAGATGCCTTCAAGCAAGGGGCGGTAGATACTATAAATAATATCTACAAATACTTCAAGGGCGATTACACAAAAGCCGAGTTGGTAAATTTAAAGCATATAAACTAAAAAAATCTAAACCAAGACCTATCTAAGAAATTAGATGAACTTTTAAAACTTCAAAAAGAGAACAATGAGAAAAAAGAAGATAATAAATCTCAAGATAAAAAGTGGGACGAACTTTTAAAAGCTGATGACAAGAATATCCTAAATCAATTTGGTCTTAACAAGATGAAAGAGCAAGAGGAACAACAAGGCAAAAAGCAAGTTAAAGATGAAAAAGAATTTGCAGTTTTCCAAGTAGACAAAAAGTTCTATAACATTATCAATAAAGATGGTAATACAACAGTCTATATGGATGTAAAAACTTATGTAGACCAAGGAAGAACTATGATTCCAGTACTACAATTCTAAAGAATTTAAATTATGTCACCCGAAATGTCACTCAAAATGTCACCCAAAGTGAGGGGCAAAGTGAGGGTGAAAATGAAGGTCAAAATGACGGTAAAAAGTTAAAACCAAAAGATAGACGAAATAAGATAGTGAAACTTATGAAAGAAAATTCAAACATAACAACAATTGAATTATCTCATATATTATTGGTGTCTGTAAGCACTATAGAAAGAGATTTAAAATTCTCACAGATGAGAAAACAATCGAGTAATAGGCAGTGCTAGGAATGGCTATTGGAAAGTTAATAAATAAAATAGTGAATTTATCTAAAAAATTATATTTATGGATAGAAAACAACAAAAGGGGCTGTTGCATAAGTCCCAACATAGAAAAAAGACGAGGAAACTAAACATCCTCGTCTTTTTCTGATACA